>NZ_VMLT01000109.1:0-20074 GCF_013276815.1 Streptococcus sp. 1055
ATTAAGTGATAAAGTCGGGGGTTTAGCACAAAACAAATCATTTCTCAGTTTTCAATAGCCGAGTGATTTAAAAAGACAAGCACCAAAACTGATGTTTGTCTTTATGATTTTCCTTGAAAAGGCTATTTCTAACTATTTAACATGTTTTTCTGCTTCTTTTTGGGCTTTTTCGATTGCTTTTTTGCTTTCTTGCTCCCATTTGGTCTTAGCTTCTTCAAACTGTTTGGTTGTCACCGTATCTTTTTGCAGTTTCATGTACTTGTAGTTATTGCCATCACCCTTGATACCAACCAATGAATAGCCTCTTGTAAATGGCGTTACTTTGGTTACAGATGCTGTGCCACCATTTGACATAGCTGACATAATCAGAGAATTGTCAATCATCCAAGCCTGTGCTTCAGCATATTTCTCATAGTGTTTGGCTACATCTTTATTTTCACGATCTGCATCTTTGAGCATCTTGGTGTAAGTATCAAGCCCCAAGCTAGCAATCTTAGCTTTATCTTCTTGAGCATCTAGTCCAAAAATCTTGAGATAGAAGCCATCCTCTGCATTGAAAGGATTGAGATAAGTTGATGGATCCTGATAATCACCCACCCAACCATCAAAGTTCAAATCATAGTCACGATCAGCTGCTGTTGGCGCTAAGAAGGCTACGTTATTAAAATCATCTGTTGAAAGTTGCTGAACGTCGATGACAATGTTATCAGCACCCAAAACTGACTCAAGGGTCTGCTTAACTGAGTTCATGCCTGTCACAGCATTTTTACTTGTCTGATCAACAGCCACATCCAAGTGAATAGGGAAAGTCACACCTTGACTTGCCAATTCTTTTTTAGCTTCCGCAAATTTTGCTTGAGCCTTTTCTTTGTTAAAATAGGCATCCTGAGCATCTGCTAAGTTTATACCTGCCCACTCTGTTCCATAGTTGACCAATTTAGAAGCAACTACTTCTCCAAAGGTCTTGTCTCCAACTTGGACAAATGTAGGAGGCACTAGGGTGTTCCGAAGGGTCTTGCTAGCTGCTTCTTCCCCATTTGACTGAGCAGAATAGGCTGTGCGGTCCAAGGCAAAGTTCACCGCTTGGCGGAAGTTCTTGTTCAAAACAGCTGTCTCAGTTGACTTCTTCTGCTCATCTGTCGTTTTAGCAGTGTGATTGTAGGCCTTACGGTTAACGTTGAAATTGAAATACCAAGAAGTCTTGTCCTGCAAGCTATAGACGATATTATCCTTATATTTCTCCTTGGTCTTAGCAAAGTTAGAACTATTTGGATAAACCCCAGCGATAGAATAAGCTCCACTTTCAAAGTTACGGATGGTCAATTCTTGGTCTGAACCATCAAAATCGGCCAATTTCACATGTTCAATTGATACTTTGTCATGATCATAGTAATGCGGATTTTTCACATACTCGATTGATGATTTTGATGTGAAATCTTTTAACAAATAAGGTCCACTGTAGAGAATACTATCTGGAGATAGGGTACCAAAATCTTTCCCTTTTGAGTTTAAAAACTCTTCGTTTACTGGGAAAAGAATACTGTTGGTTGTTTTTGAGTTCCAGTAAGGTTCTGGCCGTGACAAAGTATACTCAACAGTCTGGTCGTCAATGGCCTTCACCCCAACCTTAGAAAAGTCAGAATCCGCTCCTGTAATATAATCAGTCAAGCCCTTAATCGAGTTTTGAATCAAGTCAATGGCCTGTGATTTATTATCCACTGCGTACTTGATACCTGTCACAAAATCTTGTGCCTTAACTGGGGCGTACTCTTCACCGTCAGCCGTGAACCATTTGGCACTTTTCTCAATTTGTAAGTATAAGTCAGACCGCCGCTTGAAACAGACCAGTCCTCTGCTAAAGACGGAACTAGATTTCCGTAATTGTCATTTTCAAGCAAACCATCAACTAGGTTGGTAATGATGGCTGTATTATCAGCGTAGTAGTCTAACAAGTAGTTAAATGCAGTTGGATTTCCACTAAAGGTTGATGAGTAAGTTTTTGTATCTGAACCTGATTGTCCGCAAGCAGCTAAAAGCAAGGCAAATGCAAAAGTCAGGCCTGCACTAAGGACACGCTTTTTTGTAGTCATCTTCTTTCTCCTTTATGTTAGTTTTTATAACATATGTTTATTTTACCAAAATAGTGGGAATTTGTAAAGTTAATTGAATTTCGAGAATGAAAGTTTATAAACCTTGGTTATAAAAAAACAAAGGATTTCTGCCTTTCATACAGTACTCCCTTGTTTTTATGCGATTTCAATTTTAAATTTTTCTGTAAATAATGTTTATAGTAATTCCACACAGAAAGCATCCCATGGAGCTAAGATTTGTTTTTCAAAGACTTCTTGAGCTAGGGTGTTTTCAATCAAGACAGATTTAACTGTTCCTTCTACTGCCAAGTCTTGTTTTTCATTGGACAAGTTAGCCACAACTAGGAAACGATGGTCCCCATCTTTACGGATATAGGCAAAGACCTTATCAGCCGTATCAAGCAATTCAAAGTCAGCTCGAATCAGCCAGCTGTTTTCCTTACGGATTTGAACCAGTTTTTGATAAGTATAGAAAATAGAATCTGGATTTGCCAGCGCTTCTTGAACGTTGATTGCTTGATAGTTTGGATTCACTGCTAACCAAGGTTGACCTGTTGAGAAACCAGCGTTTTTGCTTTCGTCCCATTGCATTGGAGTACGGGCATTGTCACGTCCAATGACACGGATACTGTCCATGATTTCTTCCATCGGAACACCTTTTTCAAGAGCCTCACGCGCATAGTTAAGGGATTCAATATCTTCTACTTGGTCCAGCGTTTCAAACGGATAGTTGGTCATCCCAATCTCCTCACCTTGGTAGATATAAGGAGTTCCTCTCATGAGATGAAGCAAGATAGCAAAGGCTTTGGCAGATTTTTTGCGGTATTCTTGGTCATTTCCCCAGATTGAGACGATACGAGGGAGGTCATGATTATTCCAGAAGAGGGAATTCCAGCCATCCTCAACTCCTAATTCTGTCTGCCATTTGTTGAAAATCTCTTTTAATTTAGCAATATTCAGTTCTTTTTGATAGTGCCATTTAGGCTGACCTTCCTGATACTGAAGACCGATATGTTCAAACTGGAAGACCATAGACAATTCTTGCCCCTTTGGATCAGAGTAGAGCTTGGCAATCTCTGGCGTTGCTCCCCAAGTCTCCCCTACTGTTAAGAGATTCTTATCTCCAAAGGTAGCCTGATTCATCTCCTTGAGATAGGGATGGAGCATCGGACCATTATTGACTACTTTCTCGTCAGGAATTTTCCCAATCATGTCAATAACATCCATACGGAAACCGCCAATGCCTTTATCAATCCAGAAGTTCATCATCTCATAAATTTTCTGGCGAAGTTTTTCATTTTCCCAATTGAGATCAGGCTGTTTCTTACTGAAAAAGTGGAGATAGTATTGACCTGACTTTTCATCGTATTCCCAAGCAGATCCGCTAAAGATAGAATCTAGGTCGTTGGGTTCATCCCGCCAGACATAGTAGTCTCGCTCAGGGCTGTCAGGATTTTCACAGGCCTCGACAAACCATGCATGTTCATCTGAGGTATGATTGACCACCAAGTCCATGATGATACGAATATCACGCTTCTTAGCTTCCTCGATTAGTTGGTCCATATCCTCCATGGTTCCGAAAATAGCTGCAATCGCTTGATAATCAGCAATATCGTAGCCATTATCATCCATAGGGCTGTCATAAACGGGAGAAAGCCAAATCGCTGTAATCCCTAGCTTGGCTAGATAGTCTAACTTACTGGTAATTCCTGGCAAATCGCCAATTCCATCTCCGTTGCTGTCCATGAAACTCTTTGGATAAACTTGATAAACTACGGCATTGTGCCACCATTTTTCTTGCATCTTCTTACCTCATTATTTTAATAATCTATAGTCTATGATAGCGCTTTTCAGATTTTTATGCAAGCGTTCGCCTAATCTTTTTGATTCCTTTTTTAACTCCATAGTTTCCTAACTTCCAATTTTTTATTATAATAGAGGTCAGAGGTAAAAAAATGAAAAAACAAGCTTTTAATTCTGAACAATATTTGAATCTACAGCGCGACCACATTTTGGAGCGCATTAACCAATTTGACGGCAAGCTCTACTTGGAGTTTGGCGGCAAAATGTTAGAAGATTTCCACGCTGCTCGTGTCCTTCCTGGTTATGAGCCTGACAACAAAATCAAGCTCTTGCAAGAATTGAAAGAGCAGGTTGAGGTTGTGATTGCCATTAATGCGAGCAACATCGAACATTCTAAAGCACGTGGTGACTTGGGCATTTCTTATGACCAAGAAGTTCTCCGTTTGATTGACAAATTCAATGAATTAGGGATTTTCGTTGGCTCAGTGGTCATCACACAGTACGCTGGCCAACCTGCTGCAGATGCCTTCCGCAACCAACTTGAGAAAAACGGAATTGACTCTTATCTTCATTATCCAATCAAAGGATATCCGACGGATATGGATCACATCATTTCTCCAGAAGGTATGGGGAAAAATGACTACATCAAAACCAGTCGAAACTTGATTGTCGTAACCGCTCCTGGACCTGGTTCTGGAAAATTGGCAACCTGTATGTCCAATATGTACCACGACCAAATCAATGGTATCAAATCTGGCTACGCTAAATTTGAAACCTTCCCAGTTTGGAATCTTCCCCTTCATCACCCAGTCAACTTGGCCTACGAGGCTGCCACAGCTGACCTTGATGATGTCAACATGATTGACCCCTTCCATCTCCAAACCTACGGAGAAACCACTGTCAACTATAACCGTGATATCGAGATTTTCCCAGTGCTTAAGCGTATGCTTGAACGTATTCTTGGTAAATCTCCATACGCTTCTCCGACAGATATGGGTGTCAACATGGTTGGTTTCGCTATTACAGATAATGAGGCTGCTATCGAAGCTTCTAAACAAGAAATCATTCGTCGCTACTATCAGACTGTTCTTGATTTCAAAGCCGAAAAAGTTAGCCAAGCAGCTGTCAAGAAAATCGAGTTGCTTATGAACGACCTCGGTATCACACCTGCAGACCGTAAGGTTGCTGTCGTTGCCCGTCAAAAAGCAGAAGAAACTGGCGGACCAGCCCTAGCCCTTGAATTGCCAAATGGGGAAATCGTCACAGGTAAGAACTCAGAACTCTTTGGCCCTACAGCAGCTGCTCTTATCAACGCTATCAAGAAATCAGCTGACATCGCTAAAGAAGTAAAACTAATCGAACCTGAAGTTGTTAAGCCAATCCAAGGTCTTAAAATCGATCATCTCGGTAGCCGCAATCCACGCCTTCATTCAAATGAAATACTGATTGCACTTGCTATCACAGCTACAGAAAATCCTGATGCTGCTCGTGCTATGGAAGAACTTGGCAACCTCAAAGGAAGCGAAGCCCACTCAACCATCATCTTGACTGATGAAGACAAGAATGTCCTTCGTAAACTGGGTATCAATGTAACCTTTGACCCTTACTACCAATACGACCGCTTGTATCGTAAGTAACGATTTGAACCTCTCCACCCTCGGAGAGGTTTTCTCTCTGTCTCAGGAGCCAGCTTTATGTTATAATGAAGGAAGAAAACTGAAAGGATTTACCATGTCAAAAGAAGTTATTGTTGAAAGTTTTGAACTTGACCACACTATTGTTAAAGCACCCTATGTTCGCTTGATTGGGGAAGAAACAGGACCAAAGGGAGATGTCATCTCCAATTATGATATTCGCTTGGTACAGCCAAATGAAGACTCGATTCCTACTGCTGGCCTTCACACTATCGAGCACCTCTTGGCAAAACTCATCCGTACTCGCATTGACGGTATGATTGACTGCTCACCATTTGGTTGCCGCACTGGTTTCCACATGATTATGTGGGGGCGCCATACCAGCGCTGAAATTGCAGCAGTTATCAAGGATTCGCTCAAGGAAATCGCTGAGACTACTACTTGGGAAGATGTCCCTGGAACAACCATCGAATCTTGCGGTAACTACAAGGATCACAGCCTCTTTTCTGCTAAAGAATGGGCAAAACTCATCTTGGAACAAGGGATTTCAGATGATGCCTTTGAGCGTCATGTGATTTAAACGTAAAAAAGATGCTGGAAAAAAGGCTTTAAAACCAGAAAAACGCATAGTATCAAGTATTAAAAAACTTGTTATTATGCGTTTTATTGTGGGAAGATTTTCTAAATAGGAACTAAACAAATCTAAACCGCTTCATCTAATCCTCTTTTATGCCATTATTTTCAATCAAGGTTAATTTTGATTTAATCTGTTTTATAGTAGACAGCTTTTTCATCAGATGGATGTGTTTGAGTAATGATAATTCTAGTTTTACTTTTATCAGTTGGGTCTTCGATTGATACCATTTGATTATTTTCAAATCGTTTCATAGGTATACTTGTTCCAGGGGGATATATTCCCATTGCAGCTCCTATAGGTCCTGAGCTAACACTAAAACCTATGTGTCCATCGCTTCCCATGCCTGACTGAGCTATCTGTCCTCCTTTTATTAACCCGTTCTTATTAAACACTATTTCATGTCCTAATTCATTCCTCCAAGTGCCAGCTATACTTGAGTAGTCTCCGTGTAGAATAGCCTGTGTATCAATTTCTTGTGTTGTATTTTCTGTGTGATTTTCTTCTGTGGGAGTCGTGATAAGTGTGGCATCAGTAGCAACCCAGAATTGAAACTTTTCAGAGTCTTCCATAATTTTGACTGTGAAAGTAACGGTCGCTCCTTCTTGCCATCCCTCAATCATAGATTTCTTAATTTGTACTTGTACACCAGTCATAGGAGCATTACTAGCTTTTACCCAAATAGTATGGTATGTATCCAGAACTTTAAAGTATCCTACGTATGCTTCCCAAAACTTTTGGCGTGTTAGTTCTGCTGTGAAGCGGTATAGCTGACCAGTCTTTAATCTACCATCATTCTCCATGTCTAGAAGCTCTTCGGCTGTCGTATCTATTATACTATCTTCAGTTGAGCTAGAGCTTGTGGTAGATGTGCTGGATGAAGAACTGGATGATGTAGAGGAACTAGAAGTAGTAGATGGGATTTGTTGTGAAGAGTGGTTAACTACTGTTTCTATATTTTCATTTAGATGTCTAAAGAATAAAAAAGTCGCTCCTATAATGGTAAGAAGTAGAAGTGTAATTGAGGATATAAGAATCCAAAGCTTGTTGCTCTGTGGTAGAGGACAAACTACTACGTGATTCTGATTTTGATAGACTTCAACAATATCGTTTACTTTAGGATGAAAAGTTAACTCATTGATAGGAATATTTAGAGTATCATTTGTGTGGAGTCGAATGATAACATGTGTATCTGAAACGTGAATAATTTGGTTATGTCTTTTATTTTTCATGTAGTATTAGTTTTCGTACATATAGGCATCCATGAGAGAACCATGAGAGGTAGGGCTTTTGTGGTTTTAAAGACCGTTTCATAACTTTGTCTTCCTTTTACTAGTCCGTACAATGTTATATTGTCATCTTCGGCTATGACTTTCTTATTGTATTCATAAACTCTCCTATTTATCTCTTTCATACAAATAAGCAATCAGAAATGGTCGTAGTATTACAGAATTATCTGTTGTAGTCTGCAGAACTCCATAAGTTATTCCATACAACACTAATTTATCACCTTCTACTATGACTCTTGATAAGTAACCGTTCGGAATAAAAACAGCAATAGGTTCCCCATATCCTGAACCTAATTCATTTGAAACAATTTGTATTACAGTACCTTTATCCTCTGAATCTTTTACTTGTACAACTTCCCCACTAACTCGTATTTTCATATAGCGAGGTAATTCATCATGAATCCATTTATCATAGTCAAATGACGAGGTATATTTCTGCTTATCCATCCTTTCTTCATCGTCGATTGTTAATAAAGACTTAGGAACAAGTCCTGATATCGAAGATTTTGTAGAACTAGAGCTACTTTCTTGAGATGAAGAGCTAGAACTACTCTTAGATGAAGACGTAGAGGACTTAGAAGAACTAGAGGTATTCTGTGATGTAGTTATTTGATTCATTATAAAATATGCACTAACTGACAAAACAATAACTACAAGAGCTATTAAAATAGGTTTTATCTTACTTTTTCTAGATTTATGCTTTTTTACTGGGGTACTTTCCTTACTATCTTCAACCCTTATAACAATATCACCATAAACCTCTACATAATCCCCTATTGTAGGTTCAAAGTCACAAGATTTAATGGCAATTTCCTTTAAACTTCCATCTTCATAACCTATGTAAGCAGTATCTTCAATTATTTTAATAATTTTTCCTTTATTCATTATTTATATACTCCCCCATACAATGGCTCCTAACCACATTCCAAAAATCATAGCACCAGTTGCACAAATCATTATAACAGTTCCTTGTTCTTTATCACCTCTGCTTCTGATGAGATATCCTAAAACAATACCTATTACTCCAAAAATAAAAGGGAGAAATAGTAGAGAAGTTGCTGTGCAAATCCATCCCCATATTTTCAACGTTTTAGTATTATTTGGATTATTTGAATTTGTTGTAAGTTTCCTAGTAATGATGTAGTTTCCATCAGTACCAAAGACTTCCACCTCTTCTCCAACCTCTGGGAGGAAATCAAAGTATTTTCTTTCTATCTCTAGGAGACTACCATCAGCCTTACCTAGATATATCGTTTCAATATTGTCCTTAAGTATTTTGTATGTATTCATTATTTATTCCTTTCTTATAAATGATTCAACCACTTCAACAATAGCTTGACTTGCTTTCGGTAATATGTCGTATACTGTACCATTTGTGAAGTAAGTGAGATTGGGGATTGTTTTGAATCCTACAGTTGTTTTGAAGTTATTCCAACTAGTCTTATCTATATGCTCACTATCCAAGTAATACACAGTTATCTCAGTTTTATCTACTGCTTCCGCAAGCTTTGGAGCAAATTCTTGACAGTATGGACAACTTTCTCTCCCTGTGTATAGATAAAAGCTTTCTTGATGTTGTATTTTCTGTTCTACAGCCTCTAAACTTATCTTTTGGAGTCTGTTTATAGCTATCTGGTAGTCTGTCTGTGGCAGAGTGGTTAAGTATGCTGTGAATGTGACGATTATAATAAGTAGTAGTGACAGTAGAATAAGAACCTTTTTACTATTCATCACATCCGTATCCGTCTTTGTCTCTATCTAGCCATGGACCATATTGTGGGGCACTAGCAGGTATGTTTACACGTCCTGCTTTTCGTGCTTCCTTACAGTTTTTGAACGGTCTTAAATTTGATTGTGGAGCAGGTGTAGACGATTGTGTAGGAGTAGTTGTAGTGTGAGATGAAGCTTGTTCTTGCTCTTTTGCTCGTGAAGATGCTTTCCTTTCTTCCTCTTTTGATTTGGAGGCTTCAATACTTGCTTTTTCCTCTTCTTGTGCTTTTTCTGTTTTTCTCACTTCACTGATTACTAAAGATCCTTTACCGATTGAATCATATTTTTCTATAGATACTGTATTTCCTGTATAGACCATAAGTTCATTCATTTTCACAGCTAGTGATTCAGGTGTACGGATAAGAAGCTTCTTACCTGTTATGTTGTACTCACGGTATTCATCTTTTTCTTCAATTCCAATTACCTCAGCTTCAACTTCGTAGAGTTTATCTGTGTTAGAGAGTTTGTGTGCTACCTCTCTCAGTGCTTTGGCTCGCAGTATGATTTTAATTTGTGGTGTATTCAGATAAGCATCTACAGCTATATGTCCAGTTGGAGACCATTTCTCTATTTTAGAGCTAGTTTCACTACTAGATGATGAAGTAGAGGAAGAAGAACTAGACTGTTTAACTTGTGAAGATTGTTTGACAGAATCATTAGCCTTAGTTTGAATTTGTGAGTGTTTAGTGCTACCGCTAGTTAATAGTGTGAAGAACAAAATGAGGATAAGCAATAGTACAATACTACCTATAATCTTTTGTTCTTTGCTCAATTCCTTAAGCTTTTTAAGCATATATAACCTCCTGATGTTTAACTTTATTTAATGAAATAAAAGAAATATTTCCTAATAGTTATAATTATATCACATAAACTTTAACAATAGAATATGTTTTTAACAAATATTAAATTATAGAGAATGTAAACCTGATTGTTTAATCTATAAGATAGATAGTAGATTTAACATAGAGGGTGAAGGAATGGATGATATATTAGAAAATATAAGTAATCAGATACGAGACTTACGAGTTTCAAAGAAGATTACACAGCAAGAATTAGCAGAAAGAACAAATCTAAGCGTTCCTTATATCAGTCAGATAGAGAATAATCACAGAAATATCTCTTTGGAAACTTTTGTGAAGATTGTTGATGCTTTAGAAGTTTCATTGAGTGATTTTTTCTTACCTTATTCTGTGCCACAAGATACAGAAATGATGGAACTGTTATTGAAGATTCAGAAACACCCACAGCATAGGATGATTGTTCATAAGGTAATGGAAATACTTGAATTAAGCCAAGATAGCTAGTGATAAATTAAAAAGAACCTAAAGTGTAATTTATACTAAATCTATCTAATCGTAGACGGTTACGTTATTTAGATAAGGAATGAGAATTATTTTTCTTTATTGAAGAAGTCGATTAAAAAATAAAAAGAAAAAAGAAAGCACTGAATCTGAGTATCCAGTGCTTATCTATTACCTTAAAAAACGTGTTACTAAATCCATTCTCCATTAGCATTTACAGTATAACCGTCAACTGTTGTGCTAACTGCTAATACTCCTGTGCTATAAGAGTAGTACCATTTAGTGTTAACTTGATACCAACCTGTCTTCATAGACCCTGAGTCAGTGAGGTAATACCAAGTTCCGCTTTGGCTAATCCATCCAGTCTGCATAGAGCCTGAGTTGTTTAGGTAGTACCATGTACCAGATTGATTAATCCAACCTGTTTGCATAGCTCCTGAGCCATTGAGATAATACCAAGTTCCATTGACTTTTTGCCACCCAGTTTTCATAGAGCCTGAATCAGTAAGATAGTACCAAGAGCCTCCTTGGTTTAACCAACCTGTCTTCATTTCTCCATCTTGTGCTAGGTAATACCATGCACCGTTTACTTGAACCCATCCAGATTGCTTGTTGTTTGATTGATTATAGTAGAACCATTTACCATTTTCTTGTACCCAACCTTGTTTCTGTGTAGTAGGTTTTGCTTCTACTTTCTTTTCGTTAGATTCTGTTTTCTGTGTGTCAGCTTTCTTTTCACTAGCTTCAGTCTCTTGTTTTTTCAATGGTTCTTCAGATTTTTTAGCAGGAACTTCTTCAACTTTAACTGTAGTATAACTCTTAGGTTTCTTCATTCCCTCTTTAATTTTTTCAAGCGAGTCATATCCTCTACGCTTATTGATTTCTGCAACATAGTCAGCATATCTCTGATCTCCAGCTTCAAAATTCAATTTAGTAATGTTGCTAACCATTGTTGTTCCTTCCAAGGTTGTAGCAGGGTCTGCAACTTTACCTGTTGCAGGATCATACCAAGCAAGCTCTCCTGCTTCTCCCCAGTAGAATACTCCTAAATCATTTCTGAGAACATCCCCCACATATTTTAAATGTTTATCATTTACATATCTTGGGTTTACAATTAGTTTGTCTCTATACTCAGCTTCTTTTTGTTTTTTTTCTTCTGACCAGTTTCTTCTTTCTTCTTTAAGTTTTTCTATGTATGCTTTATTTTTTTTTGCTTTTTCCTCTTTTTCTTTATCAAACTCTTTTTTGATTTTATCAAAACTATCATACCCTCTAAGTCTGTTCGTTTCAGCAACATATACAATACTGTCTAAAGATGCATTAAAAGGTACAGAATAACGACGTATTTTTTCATATTCAGCTACGTTGAAAGGGTCTAAAATAAACTCTTCTTCGTTATAGGGATAATACCAAGCAAGCTCTCCATTTTTACCCCAGTAAAATACGCCATTTATTTGAGAAATTTTTTTCTTTTTAAAATCTTCATCATAAGAGTCCTTTTGATACTTTGTAAGACCATTTATTAGTTTACTAATTCTTTCAGTCTCGCTTTTATTAATTACATGTTCTGCTGACACAGACTCTACACCAGCAAAGACTATAAATAGTGCTATAAAAGCTGTAATCATTTTGTTTTTCTTTTTCACTTTAAATACTCCTTTATTTCATAATTCACTTTAAGCAATAAGAAAGTTAATTAGACTCAATTACTTAAATATAAATCGTAGATAATTGTAACATAAACCAAGTAATATCACCTATATTTTCATAAAAAGCCTCCTGTTTATATTTATGTTTAAAACATTGTTAAACACTACCTTAATTATACCACAACAAATATACTTTAGTTAATTTTTTAAAGTTATTTTTAACTAAAGTAAATAAAAATATATCCCCTTAACCTATAAGATAAATAGCGAGACTTATCACAGAGGTTAAAGCTATGGGAGTTATTCTACATTCTGTGCCACAAGATACAGAAATGATGGAACTGTTATTGAAGATTCAGAAACACTCACAACATAAGATGATTATTCATAAGGTGATGGAAATACTCGAATTAAGCCAAGATAGATAAGAGTAAATAAAAAAACGAATAAACTAGTTTTCTGAAAATCAGAATTCTGTTTTATTCGCTTTTTTGTTTTATCTATTTATTCTCAGAATTCATAACAAAGAATTCCAAATACTCTTCTAAATTCAAATATCAATCTACATAGACAATATCTCACCTCAGATTTGTTACTGGATTTATCAATATTATCGAAAATTGAAATTTCTATAATGGAGTCACTCTCTAGTTCTTATTTTGTTTTTATTGAGTATAAAATCCAAAATCTTTTATCCAGTCTCTTCTCTTTATTCTCAAAATTTTCTCTTAGGCTTTTTCACGAATGAACAAAATACCATCTTCCATGTCAGCTTCTAGGTGTTTAGCATCAAGGTTATCCAAGTGGAAGTCTGTGACTTTGTCACGGATTTGTTGTTCAACCACACGACGGAGTGGACGAACACCCATGACTTCATCGTAGCCTTCCTCAGTCATGTATTCTTTAGCAGCTTCGCTCACTGCCAAATCGATCTCTTTCTTAGAAAGCGTCTTGTTAACTTCAACCAACATAAGGTCTACAATCTTAGAAAGATCTTCTTTGCTCAAGTGTGAGAATTCGATGACAGCATTGAAACGGTTAAGGAATTCTGGACGGAAGTAAGGTTTCAAACGATCCATCAATTCTGGTTTATCAGCATCTTCTGTCAAGTTAGCTTCGTAACCAAAGCCTGCGTTTGAAGTTGCGATAATCACCGTATTCTTGAAGTTGACAGTGTTACCTTGACCATCTGTCAAACGACCATCATCCAAAACTTGAAGGAAAAGGGTGATGACTTGAGGGTCAGCCTTTTCAATTTCGTCGAGAAGGACGATTGAGTATGGATTGCGACGGACGCGTTCTGTCAAGGTATTGTTGTTGTCATCGTAACCAACATAACCTGCAGTTGTACCAATCAATTTAGATACGGCTGTGCGGTCGCTATATTCTGACATGTCCAAACGGATGATAGCATCTTTCGTTCCGAACATATCTAGAGCCAATTGTTTAGCCAACTCAGTCTTACCAACACCAGTAGGACCTACAAAGAGGAAGCTACCGATTGGACGGTTACCTTCATCAAAACCAGCACGGTTACGACGGATAGCACGAGCTACCGCTTCTACCGCCTTGTCTTGGCCAATTACCTTATCTTGCAGACGATGAGCCATATCTTTCAAACGTTCAATGTCTGACGCTCCCATTTGAGACACTGGAATACCGGTCATTCGTTCTACAGATTCAGCCACATCGTTGACACTTGCAGTCACTTTCATATCTTCTGTGTGGTTTTCGATTTTCTTTTCCAATTCTGCGATGCGTGTTTTATAGTTTAGAGCTGCTTCAAAATCTTCTGCCTCAACTGCTTTTTCTTGCTTGTCTTTTTCCGCTTCAATTTCACGTTCAACAGCATGCACATCTGTTACAGGATGTTGGGCTGCCAAGTGAGCTGCCGTAACATCGACAAGGTCAATAGCCTTATCTGGCAAGCTACGTTGAGGAATATACTGAACAGAATAATCCACTGCTGCTTTCAAGACTTCATCTGGCAAGATGACATTGTGGTGTTGTTGATAGAGATCACGAATTCCTTGAAGGATTTTATATGTATCCTCTGCTGAAGGAGCATTGACCTTGACTTCGTTGAAACGACGAGCAAGAGCTGCATTCTTCAAGATGGTGTTACGGTATTCATCTTGAGTCGTTGCCCCAATCACTGTCAATTCTCCACGAGAGAGAGCTGGCTTGAGAATATCCGCAAGCCCTTTAGAACCACTGTCTCCACCAGTGCTACCAGCACCGAGAATTTGATGAATTTCATCAAAGAAGAGAATGATATTTCCCGCTTCTTTTACTTCATTGACTAAGTTTTGAACGTTTTCTTCAAAGCTACCACGGTATTGAGTACCAGCCTCAAGACCTGAGATATCAATAGAAATAATTTCCTTGTTCTTGATAGCAGCAGGAACATCTCCGTTCACAATGGCTTGCGCTAGACCTTCGACAACTGCTGTCTTACCAACACCTGCATCTCCGACCAAAACAGGATTGTTCTTGGTGCGGCGTGAGAGGATTTCAGATGTTTCTTGAATTTCCTTGTTTCGTCCGATAACAGGATCCAACTTGCCCTCACGCGCTTCTGCTGTCAAGTTTCGACCTAGTTTTGCAAGGACACCGTCTTGTTTCATACCTGATGCCTGTTGTGACATTTGCACATCAGTTTCTGCATTTCCTGGTAATTGACCAGTCGTACGATAGTGAGCAAATTCCTCAGGTGTGACTTCGCGCCCATTAATTAAGTAACGGCGATTTTCAGAACTGTATCCTCGCATACCACCCATCAATTGGTTAAATAAATCATCCATGTTATTAAAATTATTAAAGTTGTTATTCATATTCTTTACCTCTTTTTGTTTACAAAGTTATGATTACTGATATTGACTATCTTTGACCATTGTTTTAAAAAATTTAGACTAGCTAGATCGCTACCCTACGTACTATTTCTGGTTTTTCTTTTTCAAGCAGGAGTAGACTATCTTTACTTCTGAAGATTTCTAGATGAAACATAGACCCACCTCTTTCTATTTTACTTTAAATAAGTGTTCTAGTAAGGCTTTCATTTACCTTACGTTCATAATATACTACATTGGTCAGAAAAGGTCAAGAGTTTTGACTTTAATTGACCAATATTTTTTAAAAAGCAAAAACACCCTGAAACATCAGGGTGCTATTCTTATACCAAATACAAAATTGCTAGGGTCAAAAGACTTGCTAGAAGTCCCACTCCCCAAAAGAAGAAGTCAACCTTCCACTCGCTCCAAGGATTTCCTTTACCAGACAATCCCCCAAGCTCAAAATGGTGATGTACAGGCGTCATACGGAAAATACGTTTACCACCTGTCAGTTTGAAATAACTGACTTGCATCATAACAGAAGTTGTTTCAAAAACATACACAATTCCGATAATCAAGAGAGTCCATTCTTGGTGGAGAGCCATAGAGATAGCTGCCAGCATCCCACCTAGGGCCAAACTTCCCACATCACCCATAAAGACCTTGGCAGGCTTATGGTTAAAGATGAAGAAACCGAGCAAACCACCAATCATGGCAAGAATCACTAGAAGAATATCCATCTGACCTTGCACATAGGCAATAACTCCATATGCAGACAAACTAATCACAACGGAAATACTAGCTAGACCGTCAATACCGTCTGTCAAGTTGACTGCATTTGAAAAACCGACTAGCCAGAAAAGAGCGAAGAAAATATAGAAAAATCCCAAATGAACTGGATAACCAAAGACAGACAGGATATCGCCACCGCGCTCATAGAAAAGATAGAAGATAACTCCACCTAGAAGCTGAAGAGCTAATTTTTGCTTAGGATTAAGCCCCTCATTGATTTTACGAAAGACCTTGAGAAAGTCATCTAAAAATCCGACCAAGCCATACAAGACCAAGATGAACAAAATCATTCCCACATTATTGCTGAATTGGCTACTAAATAGGGCGAAAAAGAAAGCAACCAAAACAGAAGTAATCAAGAAAACCAAACCTCCCATTGTAGGAGTCCCAGCTTTTGCCTGATGCTGTTTGACATCCTCATGCATCTGCTGGCCTGTAATTTGCGCCTTTCTATAAAATTGGATAAAGGCCGGAATTCCTACTAAAGTTAGTAAAAATGTCACAATTCCAGCACTGATGGAAATAAACATATTAGTCTCCTAAAGTTAATGTAATTTTTTTAATGTCCTTGATAGCTGTGTTAGCACGAACATCTTGCTTCTGCACAGTAGAGCCCGAACCTTGAAATTCAAGTTCTATATTGAGCCACTTAGCAAGGGTCTCAGCAGTCTCCTTTGTCCAACCATACATATCTGGAACCTCCTCTGCTTTATCAGATAAGATTAGGACTTGCTGATTTGGGGCAAGATTCTTCCCTTCTTCAGCAGAACTGTTTTTAATCTTCGTTCCTGTTCCCACAACAATAGGTTGTACAAGATTGCGACGCAATTCTTCTGCTAAATCACCAGGTGAAATATCCTTGACACTAGGCATATGATAAGGACTTTGTTGACTTACTTGCTCCAAAGCTTTAGCTGTTGTTTGAAAATTGAGAGAGTCTTTCATAGCTGAAGCCCGCTCCAAGATAGGATTGGCAAATTCTCCCAACTGGATACCTGAATAATGTTCAGGTTGTTGGACCGTCACATACAAGATAAAATCAGGATTTTCAGCCGGATTCATCGATACAGCCGAGAAAATATAGTTGGTTAACCCAACTAGATAACCACCATTTTTCTCGTCAGCAATCTGAGCCGTACCAGACTTGAGGGCTACATTTTGCCCAGGAACAGTTACAGTTGGCTTGCCTGTGCTGTGGTTATACATGGTTCCATAAACCGCATCCGTCCCTACCAAAACCATGTTAGTACGAGTTAGACTAGCTGCATCTTTAGAAACAGGATTTCCCACAATTTCTTTTTGAGATTTCCGAGCAGTTTGATCATTTGGATCATAAATGGCACTAATAAATTTAGGTTCCAGCATGACACCGTCATTAGCAATAGCTGTAAAGGCACGAATCATTTGCGTCTGGGTCACTGAAATCCCTTGTCCAAATGAGCTTTGCGCAATGTTGACAATATTATCCGCAGGAAGCTGACCAGCATACTCATCCGTCAAACCGAAACGGGTCGGAACACCAAATTTAAAACGATTAAGATAATCAAGCCAGGTAGCATCTCCCATCTTTTGCTCAAGGAGGGTCATCCCAACGTTACTTGAGTGTGCAAAACCTTGAGAAAAAGTCATCATTCTGCCACCAGTCAATCCTTCATTAACGTCCCAATCTCGAATCGTGGCATCTGCAATTTTTAACTCACTACTATTAAAGACTTCTCCTCCTGGAAAGGTATTATTATCAATAGCAGCAGCCAACATCATCACTTTCATAGTGGAACCTGGCTCATAGTTACTTTGATAAAGAATATCACGCCAGACAAAGTCCTTAGTGATTCCTTCCTTAGTATCGGCATCAAAGGTTGGTCGTTGCGTTGTTGCCAGAATTTCCCCTGTTTTAGCACTGACCAAAGTCGCTGTCATGTACTTTCCTTTTACCTTCTCTTGAAAAGCATCCATCTGGGTTTCCATAAAGGACTGGAGAGGGCTGGAAATGGTTGTATAAACATCCTTGCCATCTACCGTTTGTTGGGAAACTTGTTCTGTTCCAGGTACAATATTACCCAGACGATCCTTTTCATAGGTAATAATGCCGTCTGTCCCTGCAAGAATACTGTTCAAGGAACTCTCCATTCCAGAGGTTCCCAGCAAGCTCTTGCTTCCATCTTCATTTTCATGTAGCTGAGCTAATCCGATAAAACTAGAAGCAAATTGTCCGTTTGGGTAACTACGATTGGGACTGGTTGTAAAATCAATCCCCTTGACCTCTGCAGTTTCCAACTCTTTTTTGATAGTCATCATATTGGCATAGGTAATCCCATTTCCCTTTGCTCCAAAAGAAACTTGCTTGAGATTAGGTTGCGAGAGTTGCTCTCTTACATAAGATTCTTCCATGTCCAGATACTTATGAAAGACCTCTGCAACCTTGTTAAATTGTGTTTTTTCTACGTAAAGAATCTTACCCGTTGCTGACTTATAGTTCTCATCAATAACCGCATAGACATTATAAGATGTCGCATCCTCAGCAATAGGGACTCCATTTCGGTCATAAATAGTCCCACGTTTGGCAGGAACTGTACGGGTGGTTTGATGAACCTTCTTAGCTTCCCTCGCTAAATCTGTTCCAAAGCGAGTGCCCGTCCCAATAATGACCGCAAAATTGACTAAAAAAACGGCAAAAACAAAGACAGATAATAAACTCAGACTTTTTCCAACTCTGCGTCTGTTTTCAGCCGGCGATTTCCGATTTTTGGTCGCATAACGGATTACTTTTTTTGTCCACTTCATATCTTACTCCGCTATTCGAATATTTTCATTGTTTAATTGCAAATCGTGTGAATTGGCAATTTCTTTCAAACGTTCTGCACGTAATAGTTCATTGACCTCTTGCTTGGCATCGTCCAATTCGGTCTTCTTTTCCTCTATCTGCGCATTGATTTTTGTCAAATCATTCTGCACTTGCAAGAGCTTGGTCTGCATAAAAATAATACTAATGGCTACAATAAGAGTGGTTACAGCAATGGAAAAGTAAAAAGCTTTTTCCACACGCGAAAACCGTTTAAGTTGCATCTGTAGTATTTGACCTGTTTTTTCCATTCTTTCTGCCATCTTTTTTCCTCTTACTTGTGAATTTTTCTGGCCACGCGCAACTTGGCTGAGTGCGAGCGGTTATTGGCTTCTAATTCTTCTGCACTTGGCAAGATTGGCTTACGGGATACCAATTCCATCTTGGGCTTGAGATCATCTGGGATGAAAGGCAAGCCTTTGGGAACTTCAACTGTTGAAGCTTCCTTAAACAACTGCTTGGTCAAGCGATCTTCTAGCGAATGGAAGGTAATCACTGAGATTCTACCATCCAGAGCCAACATATCCATAGCCTGCTGGATGGACTCATCTGCCGCCC
Organism: Streptococcus sp. 1055; assembly: GCF_013276815.1. NCBI lineage: Bacteria > Bacillati > Bacillota > Bacilli > Lactobacillales > Streptococcaceae > Streptococcus > Streptococcus sp. 1055. The sequence goes on from NZ_VMLT01000109.1 coordinate 19,194, forward strand.
CCAGCTCATCGTTAACTTCAATTCGAATAGCTTGGAAAATCTGCTTGGCAGGGTGACCCTTCTTCTTGAGTTCCTTGGCAGGCTTGGCCGACTTGATAATTTCTGCCAATTCAGTCGTAGTCTCGATAGGTTTCAGATCACGCGCTTGTTCAATCTTGCGGGCAATCTGTTTAGAGAATTTGTCCTCTCCATACTTGAAGAAAATACGAACCAAGTCATGATAGTCATAGTGATTCACCACTTCATAGGCTGTCAGACTAGCTTCCTGATTCATCCGCATGTCCAGTGGCGCATCCTTTTTATAAGAAAAACCACGCTCACGCTGGTCCAATTGAGGACTAGACACTCCCAAGTCATAACAAATTCCATCAATTTCTTGAACACCAGCTTCACGAAAACGTGCCTGTAAATGACGGAAGTTATCCTTGATAAAGGTCACCATTCCCTTCTCAATGTAGGGTGCCAAGCGTTTTTGCGCATTGTCAATGGCATTCTGATCCTGGTCAAAGGCATAGAGATGGCCTTTTTCACTTAATTTACTTAATAAATACTCGCTATGGCCTGCTCCACCCAAAGTCGCATCAACGTAGATACCGTCGGGCTTTACGTCAAGCATATCAATCGTTTCGTGGAGTAAGACCGTTACATGATGAAATTCTTTTGTCATATCTTATCTATTTTACCACAAATCCGACCAGCTTGCACTAGTCAGACAAATCAGACAAGGAGGCCAAATTTCAAGTTCAAGTTAGCCATGAAGAAGTCTTCTCTGGGTGATTTGTAGTTCAAGCATTTTTTAGGATAGTTATTAATCCAATTTTCGATGAATGCGACTTCTTTGGGAGTCGTTCTCCGAATGAGGCTGTTGTGATTCTCATTAG
>NZ_VMLT01000011.1:0-52670 GCF_013276815.1 Streptococcus sp. 1055
CGACAAAGCCGTCTGAGCATTCCTAGTCTGCGATTTAAACGCTTCAAGTCTAGCAACAGAATCCAGCCCAATCCGCTTGGCTTCCTGAGCAAGAGAGCTACTTGCGCCAGCTTGTTTCAAAGCTTCCTCAGCCTTGCGCCTTGATTCTCGTAAAGGTTCATCATGAAAGCTATTGAAACGCTGATTGATAGTGTCAGACACTTCTTGCTTGACTTCTTCCGCCCTAGCCTTGGCAAGTTCGATGGCATCCGTGATAGCTTTCTCACGCTTAGTAAATTCAGCGTCAAAAGCACGGTCAGCGTTGGCGATTTCCTTTTTCAAACGTTCTTCAAAAATCTGATGCAGATTTCGGCTTTCATTCAAAACGGCATCATTTACAATCCCACCGATCGCATTTGCAAGACTGGACTGGAAGGTCCCAAAACCTATTGATTTTAGGCGTTTTGCCATTGGCGAATAGGTATATTTGGTGATTTTCTTACGAACATCAAGACCGTACCACTCATGGTAGATACTGACCACATCGAACATCCGAACCGCTACATCGCTCTGGCCGACAACCGAGATTTCAAGACTATCTTCTAGCATGTCGCACATACTCGTCCGAAAATACTGCTTACCGTATTCAATCAAGCTAGCCTCATCTGTCACATCTTGGTCATTGACTTCCACCACATCTTCGTAGATTTGGCTATAGTTCCCAAGTAAGGGGCTGTCAATCACCACCATATAATCATGGTCAACCGCATTTTCTCCCTCGCCCTTAACAGTCGTTTTAAAGGTTATCCGAGTTTTTAAAGACTTCGTTGAGGTCTTGTGCTGGTAGCTGGACAAGTTTTTCTTGTACATAAAAAGCGATTCATTTTCTGAACCGCCATTCTTCAACAAACGTAAGTTGTAACCGTTTCGCACCATATCTCCGCCCCACTGACCAAGGATAGAGTGCTTGTCTTTGGCCAAGACCTCCATGGCATTCTTGTCCTTGATGTTGAGCGTATGCCTATCATCAATATCAGAGAAAAAAGAAAAAGGATTGGCTCTGGTAATACTACCAGCAAAAGCACTCAACACCCTTGTACCACTGACACGGTCAACCTCAATAGAGCTGACGATGTAGTTATTTAACAGGCTGATAACCTGATTGGCATAGACTTGAATATATCCTTGTTGCTTTTCAACCTCAAAAATATAAAAATCCTGCTCACCATGCAGATCATCTGCAGTCAGAAAGGTTTCCTCTTTCAGCAATTCCCACTTGGGATCCGATGTAGGAAAACGAAAGGTCAGTTGATAGGTATTGTTCCCAAAATGGACAATTTCATCATTGTAGGCCTCGTTTAAAGGCCTATTTCCCTCTGTAAGATAAATCATAAAATATACCTCCAATTCGGCCGAACTGTGACCTTACGAACCGCACCAGTAAAGACCAGACCGTTATTACCAACTGCCAACTCAAAGAAGCCTCCACGTTTACGTAAAGTATTTTGAACCGCGCCATCTGCATTATAGATATTCTGTTTCTTATGCCTACAATCAATGGTCACTTTTCGTCTAATGGTCAAGTGCATAGTTGTCCTTCCGATAGTCAAAGAAATATCTCCGTCTCCCTCAATCTCAATCACAGGCTCACTATAGACAGAGCCTGGATTGTTGACATTACCGCTTGCGGTAAAAATAAGAGGAGCAAGATTTTTCTGATAGCGGAACGGTTGCATACTCAGCTTAAGCTCTAGCTTCCAGGCATGCATCCCATGAGGGCTATAGGTTGCACCAATAAAATCCGCATAAAAGACAGAACCCAACTGGTAGCTAAACTCCAGCACATTGTCCTTAGGCTGAAATTTCTCCACGATAGTCGAAACATCCAGTAACTTAGGAATATAGAACGAAAAAGTCCGTTCATAACTCTCATAGCCACCATCCAGCACTCGATAACTTCCGTTTGCTCCGTAGAGGTTAGCATCTTCAACCACCCTAGGTTTAGCTGCCTCCACCTGACCAAAATCCGTCACCACGCAGTGAGGGATAGTTGATGTATTGAAACCATTGATAATCATGTAAAACATTACATTCCCTCCCTAGCGTAAATCGCACCTTGACGTTGGTAGACGCTCATTGAAATTTTATCAGCGTCCAGGTAAGTATCTGACGGCTTTTCAAGGATAGCGGTAAGGATCTTCTCCATACTTGCTCTCAGAATCGCTATCTCAGACACGACTTTATCGCTGTCTTTACTATTTGTATCTCCTTTTGTTTGCACCACTATTTTAGCTTGTGCTTCTTCCATCTCACGAAGGAATTTAGCATCACTCGGAATGCCAACTCCTGCAGCATATTTAGGAACCCCCATCTCACGCATCAAGCGTTTGGTCTTATCCGCCCGCAAAACTTTAGCCCCTTTAGGAAGAGGAAGAAGAACATCCCTCCCCTCAGGAATGAAGCTCCTACCATCTGGAAGAGTAACCAATTCCTTGTAGGTACTATTGCGTTGGTCATTGACCATAGCAAGACCACCAGGGTGATAGTTGGTACCGTGGGCATGCCGACTAGCAAAAACATTGGTAAAGAAATCACCAGTTACCCTAGTAATCCAAGTCCTAATGCCTGCAAGCACGCCAGACGCATTATCTTGAGCGTTGATTGTAACCGTTTTGTCTTGAATGCTATTAACGACGCTTTTGACCTCGCTGACAGTACTGGAAGTGCTATTTTTAGCAAGGATATCTACTGGATTATGTTGCTTAATCGCATTAATAGCCGCACTCGTCTCATTTCTAACGCCTGCAGTCTGATCTTTCGCAAGTAAATCAATTGGTTTTTCCTGTTTCGGAGAGTTCACACTCGCTTTTGCACTAGCAACTGCTTCACTAGTATTGTCAGTAGCATTTAATGACTTATTCTCTGGATTAGATAGATTCCAAGCCATGATTTTATCGATTGACAATTGCCCGTTGTTCAAAACATTTGTAGGATCTAGTTTCAAATCTTTTGTAAATGGAGTAGTTGCATTCCAAGTTGTTAGCGTGTCAGTCGAACGAGCAACAGCCTTTCTGAAATTCTCATCCGTAGCCAGCAACTCTTTCTGCTTAGGAGTCAAGGCATCATAGTTATAGAGCGCTTTGGAAGCTTCCTCAGCCTTATTCATCACATCTGTATTTTCCAAAAGCAGTTGCTTGACTTCAGCAGGCATACTGTTCCAGATTCTAAGATGGTTTTCACTATCAAAGATAGCTTGCAGTCCTGCTTGATTTTGGACAATCAACTGTTTTTCTTCCAGTGTCATGGTTGACCACTTACCAGACTCAACGAGAGCTTCAGCAATCGTTACCCGAGCATTTGAGTTGATATTCGCATTTTTAACAATAAATTGCAATTGCTCCCAACCCTCAGCAGATTTAGTCGCTTCCCCAATCACTTCTTTTACGTTTGATTTAATGACAAAATTGTTGTTTTCATCAATGTTTCCGACGAGCAAAGACCAAGCATCATTCGCTTCTCTCGTTTCCTTGCTCATATCACTAGTATACTTAGCAAGAATGCTATGGGAATCACCCATTTTTTGAGAAGCTTCTGCTGCCTTTTGACCGATTACTTCATAAGACAAACCATATTCTTCCAGAACCTTTTTAGCTTCTTCCCAGTAGTTCCAGCTTTGTCCAGTTCGAGCTTTTACCTTAGCGTCAAGGTTTTGCATAACCTGGTAATACTTAGTACCTAAGGCTTCCATGGTTTGCTGGTGGTTTGTTTCAAGTTCTTGAATTTTTTTATTGTAAGTTTCTTGATCGATACGTTTGGCATCTAAGAGTTGTTTCAATCCATCTTTTGAGGTTTTGTATAACTGATTTTCTTCATCCAGAGCCTTCTTCAAAACATCTCTTGTGTGCTTTAATTGCGTTTCATTTAAACTACCAATCTCTCCATTCAGAGCCTGAAGCGCAGCCTTTTGTTGTTCGCCAGATAATTCCATCATTTCGATTCTAGCTTTGATCATCTCTCTTTGGTTGTTTAAGACGATTTCTTTTTCTTCTTGAGAAAACTTGCTAGCGTCTCCATTATGACGTTTGTAGATTTCACTGACCTGATTAGCCATTGCATCGGTATTTGAAACAACTTGGTCATTTTTTACTTTCATTTTAGCGATTTCTTCATCGCTAAACCCCAACTTTTTAGCTAATTCTTCCATACGTTGATTAGCTTTTTCAGCACCTGCTGCTACCTCTTCATGAAGTTTTCGAAAAGCTTCAGAAACTTTTTCAGCATCGCCAGCGTGGGTTCCAAAGTTGGCTACTGCTGTACTGGTATCATCTACCTTACTTTGGAAATCTCTTAACTCTTTCCTTGCAGTATCACTCAACTGAGACCCAAATTCCTCCGCCTTAATGCGAGCCTCGTCTTTCTTATGTCCTAGATAGACCAATCCTCCAGCTAGTAAAGCAGCACCACCCACCAGCAAACCAATAGGATTTGTCAAAGCCCCAATGGCTCCAGACAAGAGACTAGAACTAGATGCAGCAGCGCCAGCTCCTTCCGCTAAAACAGTAGCTTCGCTTCCTACCTTAGCAAGACCGAGACCACCTTGTAAAAGTCCTTTTAATTTACCAGCACGCTCTGTCAATTTAGCAAGACCGAGACCGCCCTTTAATAGTCCTTCTAATTTACCGGCATGTTTTATCAAAATACTAAGAGCCGTCGCCCCATTGCCTAGAAAGTTCAAGAAAGGGTAGCCCAGAGCCAAAAAACCACCAATACCAACCGCCAAGCTCTGTACGGCTGGAGGAGCCTTACTTAGCCAGTCGATAAATTGGTTCACCTTATCAATCACAGGAGTTAGTAATGGTAATAATTTCTGACCAATGTTAATCTGTAAAACTTCTAAACTAGATTTAAAACGTTCCACACCATTTTTAGAAGACTTAGATAATTCATTTGCTAAATCCTTGGTATAAGTTGTCGCCCCCTTGGTTTCGTTAGCAAGATTACGCAACGCATCTCCACCTTGGTCAACCAAGATATTCATCGCTGTCTGAGCTTCTGTACCAAAGGCTGTAGCAATCAAGGCCGATTTCTGAGCATCTGTCATCCCTTCCGTATTCTTTTTGATACGATCCAAAATATCAGGTAGCTTAATCGCGCCGCTACGAAATTCTTCTGCAGAAAAACCAAGCTTCTCCATTGCATTTGCATTTTGCTCTGATGGTTTCAGTAGCCTTGTTAAAGCTCCACGCAGAGCCGTACCAGCCTTTTCACCAGCAATACCATTGTTGGACAAAAGACCAACAGCAGCGGCAGTCTCTTCCAAGTTCATACCAACGTTTTTAGCAACGGGACCAACATACTCCATTGCAGCCCCCATATCAGCAAAACCAGCAGCCGTTTTATTGGCGACAAAGGTTAAGCTATTGGTTACTCGCTCTGTATCCTGAGTAGATAGCCCAAATTGTTGCAAAATATTCGTAGTGGCGTTCATAACCGTATTGAAGTCCTCACCAGACGCCTTTGCAGCGTCTAGGATAGCAGGCATGGCTTCGATTGTCTGATTGGCATCAAAACCTTTCTTGATAATTTCTTGCATCCCTTCATTGATAGATGCAGTAGAAATCCCATACTGCTTCGCCCAATTTTTTGAACTTTCACCCAGCTTTTGTGTGGTACTGTTCAGTTCATCCGCTGTTGGAATAGTATCTGCTAACAGAGATTTAGTTGTATTCATCTGACTTTCAAAGTCAATAGCTTTCTTAGTAGAAAGCGTAAAACCAGCTAATAAAGCAGCAGACACAGGCTTCATTGCATCGCCCATAGCCCGCAATTTTTCTCCACCTTTTGCAAAATTTTCACTCAAGGTATCCATCTTACCAGACCAACTATTTTCACGCCCCACATCTTGCAAAGCTTTTTCAACACCGCGTAGCTGACCTTCCATTACTGCCAACTTAGCATTCTCACGCTGAATATCAGCAGCAGCCTTGTCAAATTTAGCTGTCCCCGGTTCAAGTTTATCAAAACTTTTCTTCATCTCATCCAAAACTTTACGTTGTGAATCAATGGCTTGTCCTAAAGTCTTGTATTTTGCTTGAAGTAAGCTAGCATTTTTTTCATTGCCTTTTAAAGTACTGTCCAAAGAACGGACATTATTTTGAAAGTACTTTACAGCGTTTTTTGCACCAGTTAGAGTAGGACTGAACTTTGACACGTCCAACCCTAGCTCGATATACATCTGACCTAACGGCGTACCGCTTGCCATCTTGTTCTCCTTCCTAACTCCTCAGAGCAAAGAAAAAAGCCCTTACGGACTTTTCATCATTCTTTATAAAAATCATCCATTGCCATGTTCATAAAAGCCCAGATAAACATACCAAGAAATAGATAAGCATAGAGTGGCAGGGAAGCAAAGATAAAGGGTGATAGCAAGAGCATACCAAAGATATCTACAAAATTTGTACAAATACAATACAAGCCAAAAGCAAGATAAAGGATAAAAATGGTAAACCAAAACCAATATCTTCTACATGCTTTTTCTTTTCGAGACATTTCTTCCACCTCCCTTACATATCTCTATTATATTCCTAAGCCTTTGATTTGTAAAGTCTTGACCTAGAGACTTTCTAAAAAATCTGCCAAGTCAAGCACTTCTTCTTGTTCACTCGTTTCCAGACTTCCCAAGACCCCCATCAAGTCCTCCCAACTCGTATCCATCACATCGCGAATGCTCATTCCATAAGGACCCTCTGTAACTTGCTTGACAAAACCATAAAAACGTTTGATCGCTTGCCCAGGTGCTAGCTCTTTTCCTTTGGGTCTACATCACCTACCAGATGAGCATAAATTGCTGTAAAAATAGAAATCACTTTCGCAAAATCTGTGTATTCTAGTAATTGTTCTACTGTCACATCATCAAACAAACTAGCAATAAATCCCAACTGCTTATCAAGCTTCTCTACCTCAGATAAATCACTTGTCAAGGATTCGTTCATGACCAAATAGTCACGATAATCACGAGTTGTGATTTCTTTGCTCTTTTTTAGGACATCTTCTCCCTTGTCATTTTTAATTGTAAATTGAACCTTAGCCATATACTTTCCTTTCTAAAAAAGTAAAAGAGAGCTTTCGCCCTCCTTCTACCCCGCAGCGGTTATGTTTAGTTGACCTTTCAATTTCTTCAACTTTTCAGCATCTGAACCATAAACAATAGCACCATAACGCCCCTTAGTTGCAACGTCTGAACTAGCTGTCGCAGTGAAATTCACACTAGTAGTAGCTAACTCATTCGCCTTATCCTTGAGCGTTTCAAAATCAATAGCATCCATAGAAAGCTGACCTTTATAAAAACCATAGTAAACAGGTTCCCCATCAGCAGTATTACTTTCAATGAGAATGGAAACATTCTTGGCAACTGTGTCTGCACCGAAGTAATAGATACCATCATCATCGCCATACCCCAAAGCATTCGTATATAAAGCTAATGGGACATCAAGCAAGCCCATATCTACCTTAACATCACCGACTCCTCGATTGGAGACGTGATAAGCCACATTACTACCATAAGTCTTTACAGGGTCACTAGATAATCCAGTTACTCTAGCGGTCTGTGTAGCCCCTTCATTATCTTTACCTTCTAGCGTGAAGAGGTTCTGTCCAACCGTTGGAGTCTGTCCATCATGCACACGAATGGTGACTGATTTAAGTCCGATAAGTGCAGTTCCTTTTACTGTCATTTCTTTTTCCTTCTTTCTAGTATTTCTCATATAGAGCGCTCATACCACGATAAGTCCGAACGTCTACATAGCGCTTAATATCAGGAATCCATTGTTCCAAACCACCTTCAGTCTGATAAAATCCCTGTTCTTCCATTATTTTTTCAATTCTTCCTTGGAGTTCTTTACACTCCACTCGATTAGTAGACTCTACATTGATTTGATAGAGAAAAGTCTTAGCCAAACTAGTATTACTACCGTGAGCCGTCTGCATTGGAGGCCCTACAGGGATAATGACAATACTGGTCTCGTCATCTCCCAAGCTCTCAGGACGCTCAAAAGACTTGATACTAATACCAGATAAAGACTCATCCTCTTCCAAAGCATCGTAGAGTTCAGTTAATTTGTCTTTAATCATTACAAAAACTCCTGTTTTAACTTCATGCCGACTTTAGACTTAAAGACCGGCTTACTCGCTTCAAAAAAGCGGCGCATGACTCCGAAACCACGAGGATGCCCATTCTTTGCATAGCCAAATTCATTTAAGTGAATAAGAGTCCAACGAGGACTTTTAAAACCTAATTTAACCATTGGAACTCCGCTGGATGTACCAGTCACATTCCCATGAACGACCGCACCAACCGTCTTCCCAGTGTCAGCGTACACCGCCATAGCCCGTTTGAAAGTTGGCTCAAACTCCTCAACCGTCTCCTTCAAGGCTCTGTTGACCTTTCTACGAACTACCGGCTCTCCTAGTCGAGCCTCAATATTCCTCAAAATATCATCAAATCCTTTTAGATTAGCTCCACTAGACATCACGACCACCTCCGATAAGGACAATCAAAAAATCCCGATTAGCAAAATCAGGACGGACATCAATGATTTGCCATTTCTTACCAACTAGACGGATATCCCCCACTTCGACAAAATGCCGATTTTCAGGCTGATAATCTGTCAGAGGGTCACGAATCTTCAAAGTCATCTTAGCTTTCATCGCTTTTCCAGTTGCAATCTCAACGTCTTTCATACTTGGAGAATAAGTTTGCCCCATCGTATAAAAAGCCTTCTCGTAACTCACATCACGACCATCAACCCCTTTTTTTATTTTAGAGGTATAGAAAGTCAGGGGAGTTCTCAGGTCTCCATTTTGAGACTCAGGCTTTTTGTAACGATAGCTTGGTCCCTCACTCCTCTTCATTTACACTCACTACTTCCTTAGAGCTACGACTTCTGGACGACTTTTCCAACTCGACATAGTCAGGTAAATGTTCCTTTAGCTCAGCAAATCGTTCTTCTGTCGCTTCAAACCTTTCTCCGACTTGCCTAAGGACTCCCTCCTTGAGGTCATAAAACTCTTTTAATACCTTAATCATCACTATCCTCCATTTCTATCTTATCTAACGATAATGCTAAAATATCCGCTTTGAAATTTTCGTAAAAAAATTCAACTTGGTCATTATAGACATAGCGAGCACGTTCTAAGATAAGTTCCCTTATTTGATGATCGTGTATATTCCCACTTCCTACCAAGCGGGTAATAACCATTTGAGAACTTTCTAACATCCGTGAGAGATTCGCATCTTCTCCGCTATGAAAAATTCTCATCCGCTCCTTAAAAGGATCAAGGAGGGAATGAAGTTTAGCTTCAATCTCCATCCTTAGTCACCTTTTATTTTCCAATATTCAGTGTCCACACAGCAGCAGTCTTTTCATCATGCGCTTTACCATAAGCAAATTGCTTAGCAGTGTAGAGATTCAAGTCTTCTAAAGCATAGGTTTCGGTAAATCGTCCAAATTCAATCCCCCCACCTACAAAGGCATCGTAGCGACCTTTGACAAATGTAGTCACCTTACCAGACGCTTGAGCAACCGACTCAACCAAGATGAGGTTATAAGGCATAGCTGTTACATATACACCCTGAGCATTGAGAGACGTATATTGCTTCTTCACATCCCAGGCATCTACAGGGTTCACTACCATAACCAAATTACCTTCTACTGCAACAGGAGTGGTATTGTCAGCTTTTGTAGAATGGTATTTATAAACCTCCGTCAACTCTTTTACCACGGTAGCAGAGTCTGCGAAAGTCAATGGTTTTTTCTGAGCTTGTTTCTCAGCATAAGTTACTTTTTCACTTTCTGCAGTCCCTGTAAGAGTACGAGACAACCCGATAGGCTTGTTGTCCCCATCACCATTTAAATAACCAGCTTCAAGAGCAGCTGCAAAGGCCTCTGTAATTTGAATGGATACGTAAGACTGTAGCCAAGCAGGACCAAACTTTTCAGAGTCTTTAGGGATTACAACAAAAGCAGTCAATTTAGACTGAATCGCTTCTTCTTCAGCAAATTCTTGTTTCAATTGTCCTTGAATTTCAGCATTGATTTTACCCCAAACCGCTTGACCTGTACGACTAGACTTGAGGAATTTCAAACGAATACCAGCATTACGCAAGCCGATGTGTTGAAGAAGTGGACGGGCTGCCACCATATCCTCAAAAATACGGTCAATTGTTTCCTGAGGGAACAATTTCTCAATTCCTTTGGGAGGAAGTTTCTCAATGTTGTTGAAAAATTCGCGAGCTTCAGCAGTCAACTGTGCATCGTATGGATTCATAGTTGCGATTTCTTTACGAGCAGCTTCTCGAGCATCATCTTGCAACTTATCTGTCAATGCCTCAATCATCTCGTTATAGAGCTTATTTTGCTCCTCCATAGGAGCACCAGTTTCTACTGCATTCATAAAGTTCTGACGAGCAGTTGTAAATTCATTACCAAGTTTCATCATTGTTTTTTATTTCCTTTCTTAAAATGGGAAACGACCCAACCCCACAGGTTCAGCCGTCTTGTCTTCTTTTTTCTTATCTTCTGGGATAGGTAAACTGTTATTCAACCTATCACGAACCAAGTCCGCCAATAACTCCACATCTGGGGTCATCGCAGATCGGATTTTTTCGATAAAATCACGAGGAATCACAGGTGTCTGACTAGCTACCAAGACAGGAGCTTCCTGACTTTCAAACATGACCTTATCTGCGAAGCCATGATTAACAGCAGAACGAGCATCAAACCACGTTTCACCCTCCATTAGATCCAGTAAATCATCTAATGCCTTACCAGTCTTATCAATATAGGCATATGCGATGGACTTATTAAACCCTTCTAACACACCAGCCTCATGCAAGAGCGCCTTATGGTCACCACGTACACCAGCAGATACATTATGGATCATGATTTGCGCTGTAGGACTAATTTCCACCTGATCACCAGCCATAGCGATAACACTCGCAGCACTAGCAGCAATCCCCACGATTTTCACCGTCACATGCCCCTGATAAGCACGCAATGCTGTATAGATTTCACTACCAGCATACACATCACCACCACCAGAATTGATGTGCACCTCCACATCTTCTCCCGTCGTCGGCAATACAATATCCTTAGGAGCAGTTGCATCCATGTCTAGCCAATCATAAAACCAGCGGTCATCATTGGATACAATCGCTCCCTTAATCTGAATGATTGTCATCCTCATTTCCTCCTTTCTCTATTTCGTTTTCACCCTGATAGTTCTTAGTGATAAGGAAAGAATCCCCACCAGGAACAGCCTCAAGACCAAGTTCCAATCTCACCTCATTTCGAGTCATAGCCCCAGATGAGATGAGTTTATCTATGTTCTCAGCCAGAGCAAACTTATCCAGTCCCCCCTCACCAAAAATCACAAATTTTTTCTGATTAGCGTATCCAGCCGAACTCACCATAGCATGGTTTAGAGCGTCACCCACTTTTTTAACCAGCGATTCATAACAATAACTGTTAAACATCTTCTGGCTATTAGACAAATCAGCCATATCTCCATGCATCAAAGCCGTCGGCAAACCTAATATATCCGCAACCTCGTCATCAAATTGACGTCTCAGTTTCTTCAACTCTTCAACTGATAGATTTGTAGTTCCTACCGTATTGGTCAACTCCGAATACTCCACACCATCCATTGTCGGTACAATGGCAACCGTCTTAGACGTAAAGGACTTAAAAAGATTGTCCGCATATCTCTGCAGTTTCTTTCTCTTATCCTCATCAAAAGTTCCATTCGCTTTTGTAGCCAGAACCCCACGGATCTGATTATTTCTAGCTAAGGCTTCCACCAGACGAGTATGTAGTTTTTCATAATCAGAAAACAAGTCAGATACATATTCTTGCAAGCGATTGTTATTATACTGAAGAAAGATGACATCACTCATAGCAAACTTCCTCTGAAATGTATAATCCCCGACAGACACCATCTCAAAGGTGTCATCATACAGAGCATAACGCCTACGAGTAAAAGCATCAGCTACCAGTAACTGCTTATCATCAGACAAAACAATGAGTACTTCGTTTTTCGTCAATAAGCGATAAATGACCTTCTGCCAGAACTCCGAGGCCGACTCATTCTTATTGGGACGCACATTTAAAATATAATCCCAGTCTGACGTCACATGATGATTCTCCACCATATACCGAAATTCCGACTTAGCAAAGATACGAGCCACAAACTCCGCCGACTTATCAATCGCTAAACTCTTTAACTGCAAACACCCCAACATTCGTTCCAACTCTTCAAAATCAAAACCAACATCAGGCGCATCACGCTTAAATAAATTTAAGAACCCCATGCTTCCCCTCCTTCCTATCCAATTACCAACCTACCACCCAAAATTTATTCTTAGATTAAAACTCCCAATCCTCTAACATATCGAGGAATTCCCCAACGTTCGACTCATGTACAAGCTCACGTTTGTATAGAGCAGCAATCAAGGCATGGAAACCATCCGTCTTTCTTCTGACGGGCTCTTTCTTCAAGAAACGCTTATTGCCATCCTTGTCCTCTTTGACGTAGGTATTATCCGTATACCAAATCATAGAATTATCATTCTCAAAGATAAATCGTTCATTAGCAAATCCGTCTTCAATGATTGGCGCAACCTTGGATTGAATCGCCCCAGGATTTCTCAAGAACTCATATTCAAAACCAGCCTCTTCCAAAAGAGGTTTTAACAAGTCCATTCTGAAACCATCTGCACATACAAGCTCAATCTGATAAAACTTACTCCATTCATTCAATTTTTCGACCAATAAACGAGGGTCAATACTAGGGCCGTCCACAATTGTAAATAAGCCTCTATCTGCCCATTCCTGAATAGGAGCTTTAAGTTTAAAAGCTTTCAAAAATGCTTTACGAGCAAATGAATGTTGTTTCCAGATAAACTCATCTCCGTTCTTAAACAACAAACCAACACTCGCAAAATCTCGAATGCTAGCATAGTCAAATCCTGCGACACAGGACTTACCCAACAAGTCAATACCAGGCGAACGTAAACAAGCAAGTAATCTTTCACGAGTCGTCACATCTTTCTCAAGGTCTGCTTCAGGAATATTCATCCGTTTAGTCATGAACTCCTGACGACCAGACGGCTCCAGCTCAAGGTCATCATAGTCAGCCTTAGTTCTAGCAAGCAACCTCTTAGCGTAAGGCGTGCTTTCATCCAACATCGGATTTGCTTTCGGCCAATTCTTCATGTCATCCACCTCATCCGCACTATCAAGCTTGCAGATAAAAGGGAAGAGTCTGAAATCATCAACCTCTCCATTCAAGATTTGCATAGACTTCTCTATCAGCTTGTCATAGAACCCCTCGCGCACATACCCATTCGTACCGTTGTAGAAAGTCCTGACATGAGCAATCTTACCAAGACCAGACCTTTGAACCTTCACAGCCTTATCATTTTCAAATTGGTGAATCTCATCAAACTCAAGACAACCATCACGAGCAGAGTCCATAGTCTTCGGATTATTCGTCCGAAAAGAAAAGACCGAGTTGTTCGCTCGACCTGTGATAGACATTTTAGTCAGATAGAAATGGTCCTCAAGACCACGCCTTTGGATAGTCTCATAAACTTCCTCAAACGAAACCTTACCCTGTTTCTCAGAGTTAGCAGTGATAGTCACATCGTAATCTCTGATAGGGTAGATAGGGCTGATAAAAAACGATGACCTTGCTGACATAAAACCATTCTTACCACCCCCACGAGCAAGTGTGTATAGATACTCGTCAAAGTGTGGTTCCTCGTCTACCTTCCGAAAAAGAAAAATGAACGGTGTCAAGAAAAGTTGATACTTAGCCAGAGGGAAAAAATTCTTTTCCGCAAACCGAATGAACTTATCAATCAAGTCATTATCAAAATACAAATCATCACGAGGATAGATTTTCTCCTTGATGATTTTAAACAGCAACTTCCTTTCCTTGTTGACAACAACTTCTCCATTCTCGGCCATTTTGATGTAGTCATCAACCAGCGGATGAGAAATCATAACAGATCACTTCCAGACGTAGCTTTCTCGACAGGAGAATTTTCAACATCAAAATCAAACGACCGCTCAATAGCCAAAAGCTGATTACTGGTTGTGTTGATTTCCTTGATGAGAGAATTCGCTTTTTGGAATCTTTGTTGTCCATTGTGAACAGTGATGACCAGTCCGTCTTCATGAAGTTTAGCTTTCAGCTCATAAAGCAGCCGGACAAGATAAAGATAGCGATTGACTTTTTCATACTGAATCGCATCCTTTTTTCTAGGACTGAAATAGCCAATTTTAGAAAGTAGCTGATTTTCTAATTCTTTTATATTTTTTTCCGAGTATTCTTCCATTACCCCCCACCCCCTTTAATTTTTTGTTAAAAATTTGGACAGTCGAGTGCAGACCGCTTACTGGCTCCTTTGAAATTTCCTGATTTTTTTGACCGGGGGGTGTTTAAGATTCGTTCACCTAACCCCACCATTCATCTTTTCGGAAATTTCTGTCATTCTTATCAAAACGATCATGCCTTTTATTATGACATGCTTTGCACAATGTTCGTAGGTTATCGATATCAAGCGCGAACTCTGGATAGAACTCTAGCTCCTTGATATGGTCAACTTCTAAATTAGTAGTCGTGACCTTGCCTTCATCCCTGCACCATACACATTCGTAATGATCTCGTTTAAGTGCTTGCCTTCTTATCGTTCTCCACTCGCTGGAATTGTAAAACTGGTTTCGTTCTTCTCGAGTTGAAACTTCAATCATTGTTTAATATTCTTTGTCCATTACATCTTTCGTCAATAATTATCTTAAAGATACTTATTTTAAATTGCTGTTACTCTATATTTTCTAGCGTTCAATTAGACATATCTTATATTCTGTCTAATTCAAACAGTCGCCAAAAAGCCTAACACAATAAGGATATACAGTAATCCACTAAATGAATTAGCGTTTGACTCGTTATGTCTAATTGGTTAACTACAATCCAAAATTTGACATCGCTTTGTCCTGTTGATCTTGACGAATACCTATATATCTTAAGGTAATAGCTGGTGATGAATGATTAAACAAACTCATCAACATTGCTATATCTTTTGTCTTTTTATAATAATGATATCCAAATGTCTTCCTCATTGAATGAGTTCCTATATTTTCAATACCACACTCAGATGCAGCAACTTTTAAAATCCAATCCACAGTCCTACGATCAAGTGGTTTATTTTTTCCGACTCTACTTTGAAATAAAAAATGATGATGAGGTTTATTTTGTATATACTCTCTAACCTCACGTTTGAGAGTTTTAGTCATTTTAATCTTTTTCTTCTTCCCAGTCTTTTGTTCTTTCAGTTTGATATACCAACCTTGAACATCCTTTACTCGAATTTTTAAAATGTCACCAACTCGCAAACCTGAATTGATACCAAAAAGAAATAAAATATAATTACGCTCATTCCATTCTCTCAGATAATCTTTCATAGCCTGTATATCATCTTTATCCCTGATTGGTTCTACAATATTCAAAACAAGTATCACCACCTTTCAAATAATCAAAAAAAGCCACTGGTCGTGGCATTGAATATGACAGTAGCTGGAATTGAACCAGCTGGTCTAGCAGTAAAACGCACGCTTGGTAAAAGTTTCAAGGAGACCCAAACAACCTGCTAACCTGTCCTTACTGTCTAAGAGGCCGAAACCTCTGTATTTTTAGGAGTCCTCATGACTGTTCGTTACCCAATCATTGGATAATACTATTTTAGCACCTTTTTTCGTTCCAATTCTCCCAAGATTTTCCCAGATTTTTCCCAAGATTTTCCCAGAAATCACTTGTAAACCAAAAGGTTGCTTGCTTGATAGGACTCCGCGAACTCTAGTAGAGCTTTGTTTAATATCCGATAATACTCACTAGATGAGTAGCCTAGTTCTGAGTAGATGCTGTAGTCTTCCCTCCTTTTCTTCCTGCAATATCGTTCGATTAGGATACGTGTATATTCCATATCGGAAAGATTGTTGATTGCTTTAGCGATTAGTTCTAAATCCTGCTGAGCTGATACTCTACGCAAGACCATGCTTTCTACCTGCTTACTTGTCTGACCACTTGATGATTTTGGTTCAAGCGAGTAGGATATTGTTATTTTGGGGGCGTATTCTTCTCCAGCAATCCGTCTCAGACGACTGTATTTTTTTAGGACTTTGATAGCTTCCTTTCTGGTTTTCTTTTCATCGATGATATCCAATAACTCTATTTGCACACGAACTCCTCCTCATGATATAATAGTTATGCAAAACCATACCATGAGGAGTCAGCTGTGCTGGCTTTTTTCATGCCCTACTCCCGAGAATAATATCAGCAGGAAAAGCAAAGTAAGTACAGATATCTTCTACATTATAAATATTCGGTACACTTTCCTCCTTCTCCCATTTAGCAATCAGGTAGCGACTATAGCCTAGTTTAGCTGCTAACTTTTCTTGTGACAACTTCCTTTCCTTACGTTTTTGCTTTAGCAAGAAAGCAAACCTACTTGCTTGTCTTGGATTTAATTTATCCTTCATCATCCACCTCAATCTTTATGACTGCCCTACCATTCGGATGGCGTTTTTGTGTAGATGCAAAAGTGTAATACTTCAACATCCTCTCGGCAATTCCTGTTTCTTTGCTGATTTCAGCAAGAGTGCCCATGGTAATGAAGGTGTCGCCATCATACAAAGCGTATTCACTCATGCTCCATCTCCTCAATCAGCCAATCAAGGTTCTTTCTGGCTTTCTTCAGGTCTTCCAGACCGTTTGCGCCTTGGTAGTGGCTTGGTTTGTTTATGTTGTCTGTCATGTTAAGTCCTCCTCATAAAAATCATATCATTCAAATTCCTCCAAGCGAGATTGTTACTTTGATTTCTAAACTCTCGCTTTTTGTAAGGAATCTGATGTTTATTCAAGCAGTAATATACCTGATTGTAATGTAGTCCTAATTTTTGTGCGATATCTTTTACAGCTATACCTTGATTGGCTAGCGAAACTACATCTTTGTGAAATATAGTCAAGTCTAAAATTTTTCGTTTCCCTAATTTTCGGATGCGGTCTCGAATGGCTTTCTCACTACGTCCTAAGATACGAGCCAAGGTCTTGTACGAAAAGCGTTGGTAGTATTTCAGGATATAGCTATCATCTGCGTCTGACCATTTGGGCTTAAATTGCAAGTTAGGATTGTATTTCTGGAGTTTGGCTAATTTTGACCGAACTGCGTTGTAACTTCTATCCAAAAACTTGCAAGCCTGTGTTAAATCATGCTCTTCTCTGGACAAGACGTACCACTCCAGATAATCAACCTCATCTTCTGTCCATCTACGTCCTGCCATAATGTTTATACGCTCCATGTAAATAATAAGTGCCATCTTTACGCTTGTTTACGTAATACGTATATTGCCCATCTGGACTAGCGTAGGAAATCTGCTTCTCTCCTGCCCAGATACCATTGTCACGCATCATATGGCAATTCTCCATAATCCATTCTACGTCAGGCATCTAGTAACTCCTTGTTTTCGTAGATGTTGCCAACGACTCTATAAGAGTAACTTTCATCGCTAAGAATTTCATGAAAGGGCGCAATATCATCTACACTTATTGCTTCTATCATAAAGACAGCT
The DNA here is from genome assembly GCF_013276815.1 of Streptococcus sp. 1055. Lineage (NCBI taxonomy): Bacteria > Bacillati > Bacillota > Bacilli > Lactobacillales > Streptococcaceae > Streptococcus > Streptococcus sp. 1055. The sequence continues at coordinate 17,667 of NZ_VMLT01000011.1, forward strand.
TGCTCATTATCCCAAGTCAATTTTGCATTCCCAAGGACTTCTCCTTCATCTTGAATTTCAAGAATATCCCCCTCAAAGATTTCCTTGCCGTTCTTATCCTTGAGTCCTGTTGATTGCATGATACATTCATAATCATCAAAATGTAACCAATCTTTTTTCTCTTCAATCCAAATGATAGGACAAGTCCAGTTTTCGTCATCTGTATCACAATTGCCTACCATGACTTTGTAATTCATTTCTTTTCGCAGTCTATCCCACGCTCTAAATTTTGGTATCATAACATCACCTCATCTCCAACTTTCACTTTCTCATACACGTCCTTCGTAACCACGAACACCCCGTAATCACGAATGGTAAGCGTATATAGCTTGCCGTGTCGTCCTTTCTCGACGACTTTACCGAAAATCTCAGCGCCTGCGTTATCCGCCTTGTAGATAACCATCGGCTTTTTCTTTTCTAGTTCTGCAATCCTGTCCATCTGCCAGATGTTTAGTCCAGCAGATAGCAGAATCCAGATTGCTATGAATCGTTTCAATCTATGACCTCCTCCTTCAATTTAAGCTCAATCTCTAAGTAAAAGCTTTGATCAGGTATCTCCAGTATCGCTGTAGTGGTTTTACCATCAGAACCCACGATAACTTCTCCGATTGCCAAAACTAAGTCTCGAATTGTGCTATTTAGCGTAAGGCTCATCACTCCACCTCCTCATTATATTTTTCTACCAATTCATGCAACCACGACCAACGTTCGGTTTCTTCAACGATTGGGTCAACTTCCCTTTCTTGCAACCAAGCTGAGAAATTAACCACATTATCAATGTAGATTGTGTCGTAATCGCCCCAATCCCAAACAGTTAAATAAATTTCTGTTTCAGTTCCATTTTCATCTTCAACCGTTATTGAACCATTTTCAACCCACGCTGTACCAAAACACAATTCGCAAGTGCCAGTCTGTTCTTCTTGAAAATCTGAATGGTATTCTGTCACTTTATATTTCATCTTCCAACTCCTCCACTTTTTTCCTCAATTCTTTATTCTTTTTCTTCAACAAATCGCGCTCCAGCGCTCTAATCCGTCTCTTGCGTGCATCGCACGGTTTCGAATACTCGATTATCTTCTCTTCATTTTGCTCAATTGTGCGTTTCAGTCCTTCGATTACTACCTGTTTATCGTAATTCATCGTCTAAAAATCTTTCAATAGCTTCTCTATAGGAGACTTCCACCATACCGTCTAAGTCGTTCAGGGCTTCAATATAGTCTGGACGCCCTTGCCCATACTGCTTTTTCAAAAACTCAACAAAGAGATGAATTTCCTGATAGGTTACTCCAATCATATTTCTTACCTCCCACTAAAACGGAAAATCATCTTCCTCAAGGGCGTATCCTGGCATTTGTTCCTCAATATTCGAACGGTTAGCAGTATCATCACGCTTTTCAAGTCGCTCAAAACCATCTGCGACCACCTCAGTCAGATAGACCCTGCGCCCCTCCTGATTCTCGTAGTTCCTTGTCTGGATGCGACCCGTCACACCGACCAGATTACCCTTCTTGCACCATTCTGCGAATAGCTCCGCCTGCTTGCGCCACATCATACAGTTGATAAAGTCTGCCTCTCGCTCGCCGTTGGCTCCCTTGAAATTCCGATTGACCGCCAGAGTAAAGGTAGCAACCGCCACATTCGACGGCGTATATTTTAATTCAGGGTCTTTCGTCAAGCGCCCTACCAATGTAACATTATTAATCATCTTTCTTTTCCTTTCCTGTCGCACATTCCACAACTGAGTAACCGATAAAAAAGCACAGAAAAGTTATTCCAAATTCTTTAATAAATTCAATCATTTTCTTCTCCTCCTGAAAAAGTTGCTAAATAGTAACAATCCTTCGTACCATAGTCAAACCGTGTCGTCCGCTGACCAATGTGCTTCTGAAACCTTGGCTGAGTGATAGCCGAGAAAGCCCACTGATGATCTTCCATTTGCTCAATGAGATCATCGACATTGTCAAACGTCCCAAGGTAAAACTTGCAGTGCCCGTTATAGACGAAGTAAAGATTTAACATCAATACCTCCTAAAATTTCATAAAAGCCATCCAGTGAGTTGTCCCACGTTGCTGACCGAAAAGTGGTTGATGCGGAACCAATTCCAAAATTTCTTTAACATTTACTTGAGCATCAGACCACTTGAAAATAAGTGTTCCTCCTGTTTTCAAAACCCTAAAACATTCTTCAAAACCTTGTTGTAAATCTAATCTCCAAGTCAACAAGTCTAGTTGTCCATATTGCGCACGCATGAATGATTTCTGACCAGCCCATAGCAGGTGTGGTGGATCAAATACAACAAGGTTGAATGTTTCATCATCAAATGGCATATCTCGAAAATCTGCAACAATGTCTGGCTTAACATTGATTTTCTTTTTGTGAATCTCAAATTCCTCTTCACGTCTATCCATGTATGTTGTGTGTGGTTGCTTTTTATTAAACCAAAACATTCGAGAGCCACAACACGCATCTAGTATTCTAATATCTTTCATCACTCCACCTCAACGGGATAAAAATTCCCAAAGGAACCCCTCAAAGCCTTTCCAACCTGTACGGCTACCCCACGAGAAACAAACCGCATGGCTTTCTTCTCCTCAGAATATGAAATGTCCAAGCCGGTCACTCCGATAACCACGGATCTCAGAAAGGGCTTATCCTCTCTTGTTCCATGTCTTAAAATAAACATCAGCTACCTCCATTCTAAAAATAGTGCTTCCGCTTGTTTGTCAAGTCATTGAAAACCATCAAATGGTCTTTATCTACACCCTTCATCAGTCTGGACATAAAGGGTCTGCCATATCTTTTCTGAATATCAGCAGAAGTCAAATTGGTGGTAATGATTGTATTTGAACGCTTATTCAGGATATTGTAGAGGATAGTAAACGACCACTCACTATCCTTTTCCATGCCCAAATCATCCAAAACCAAGAACTTAGCACTGGCAATTTTATTGACCAGAAACTCTTCCTGACTAAAATCAGCTTTAATCTTCATCAACAAGTCCGTCACATTGATAAAAATCGCAATCTCTTTCGTGTACTCAGATAGAGCCTTAACCATCGCAAAGGCCAAATGGCTCTTACCAGTTCCAGCTTCTCCTTGTAACACGATGTTGTTCCTAGCCCCCTCAGACCACTCACGACAAATCCTCTTTGCAAAAGCTAGCTTTTCCGCTTCTTTTTCAGTGGGTGTCTCAAAGTTGTCCAAAGTCGCATTTTTCAAAACCTCATCATAAAGAGAAAACTTCTCAAGATAGTATTTCCTCTCTCGCTCATTCTCAGCGTCGGCCAGTTCATTCACTCTTGCTTGATTCTCCTCATGGATCCGCTCAGATTCACACATGCGGCATACAACACTCTCAGTCCGCAATATCTTTATCAAAGGAATGTTATGCTTTTCGCAAAACTCATCTTGTTGTTCTGTATTCCTGTGATAAGATAAGGCAATCTCCTCAAACACATTGTCTACCATGACAGACGACCTCCACATTCATGCCAGCTAGCCATTTCAGACAAGCATGCAACCACTTGATGAATTGGTTGGTCTGCTAAAAGAGTTTTCTTCTCGTAGCTTAACGGATAATAGTCAATCTCGAATTGTTCAATTAGTTCTAGTATCCCCATTCGTCCTTGGCCTCCTGTTCTTCTTTCTTATCCTTATTCTTTTTCTCTGATTGACGAACCTGTTCAACAGTGGTAACATTGTTCATCTGCCAATTTCTTAAAATCCCACCAATATATTTGATGTTCGGCTTTCCTGAGTTAATAGCAGTCTTCAATGCTTCTTTCACCAAATCCACATCATTCTCATTTAGGAGATGGTTGATTTCTTCAATTTCAAATCCAGATAAGAGCCTACGAAATTCAGATTGAAAAAGTTCTAAGATATTTTCTTGACCACCACTACTAGTAGTAGTAGTTATTCTTTTCTTATTCTTATCTTTATCTAATCTATTCTTATTCTTATCTTTATCTTCTTCTAGTGCGTTACCGTCCGTTACTGTAACGTTACCTGTAACGTTACCAAGAGCAAGATTTTTCTGTTTTTTACGGTATTTGGCTACACGGTTGCGTGTCTGTTCCTTTATTTTCTCCATTCCGTCAACGTTTTGATGTTTTTCCCAATTTGGCAAGCTAATAATACCATCGATAATCTCAATCATCCCAAACTGTTCAAAAACTCCAATAGCCATTCTTACTGTATTCAATGGTCTACGAAAAATAGTAGCTAACATTTCATCTGTATAGTGAACCTTATCAGTCATCATCAACAAACCATTACTGTTATGTTTTCCAGCAAGTGTCAAAATCTTGAACCATATCACTAAGATGGCATCAGGATCAGGCAAGGCATCAATCAGGCAAATCTTTTCATCGTCAAAAATATCGGTTGTGATTTTTATCCACTTAATTTCAGACATACCTAGCACCCCACTTCCTACGGTTAGCGCGATACTTCATTCGCATATCCTCATAGATGTACCTGCCTTCCAGCTCCATTTTTTCAATCTTTAGCAGCTTATTTTTAAGCTCCACATCACGATAGTCCTTAGCTAGTTTTTTATAGTCTGTTAGGTATTCTTTGACTAGTAATAGATTTTTATAATCGTTTTCCCATGTCGTAATAAAATGTCTTGAAGTTGATTCCCTTCCTTCCAGTTCTTTAACAATCATAATCAGGTTATCCAGCGATTCAATCAATTCTTCCATTTCCTGACCTCATCATTACAAAAGTCTGATTGCAGACTGTTTCGGCTCTGGCAAGGCTAGAGGCTCAGGGCGCAATCCTACAGGCGGTTCGTTGTCGTAGGTGAAACCCTTGAACTCTCTACGGATATTCTTGCGGATTTCTTGCCATTTATCCTCTCTACCACGTTCATAAGCTTGGTTATAGCCTTGGGTAATCATAGACGCAAATTCTTGCTCTTCTCGTCTTTCTTTTTCCTTACGCTCCTCTTGCAATTTGATATGACGGCAAAGCCCTGCAAATCCAATCAGCAAAGCTCCAACACCCATAAGCTGGTCTAAAATCGGTGGTTCAAACATTTTTTAATCTCCTTATGCTCTTAATTTTCGTACTTCTTTTTCTAATTCCAAAATTTCATAAACATCATTGACATCGTACATAATATCTTTCCCTTGCTTACGAAATCTTAACCCTTTACGTTCTAATTTCTTAATATAGGCATGAGTAAAGCCAAACTTCTTCATCAAAGCCTGTTGATTGATTGGCATGCGATCATTCTCTAATTGCTCCTTGACCTGCTTTTCAGCAAAAGCCAATAATTGATTTGTGAACAATTCAGCACTTTCGCCGTCTAATCGTAATTGTAACGTTATACCTTCCATTTTCTACATCCTCTCAACTATGCGGGCAAGCATTTTTGTGATATAATGGTTTAAATTGTTTTAGTATGCGCCTGATTGCCGTCAGGTGCTTTTTTGCGTTGTTGTCAAACTGTTTTACTTTCCAGCGCTCTGAGTTCTATCTCATGGCTGACTTGTCTAAATAGCTTCTCACACGCTATTTTAGCTTCTCTGTACGTTGTAGATTCACTGATGAAGTAATCAGCAAGTTCGATGATTTTATCTTCCATTCAACCTCCTACATCAGCCTCAAGACTGATGTAATATCCTCCTAAATTGCTATAATACTCTTGACTAAGACCTCTCCCGTTTTAGTCAAAACTTCAGCAGAAAGGAGGTTCAAAAAATGAGTAAGCTTAGCCATAAGCCAAACCACGTTGTTAAGAAACTAACCTGGGAAAATCTCGATAATATTCTATTATCTTATTTTTCAGAGTCGACTACTGATAAACCTAGCGCAGTAATTCAGTTATCTGATTTTGAAATGTCTAAAGCTGAAATTATCGAAGAAGCAACTGCTCAAGGTTATCAAGTTATCGATAATTCTGATGGTTACTTAAAGTTTCTATAACGAATTTTAAAGATGATATATTTGTACGATTTACATCAATATCTCTTTTTAACTTAGCGATCTGTCTATCAGATTGCTTTTTTCTTTTCCCACTATACGGATATCGTCTTGGTCTCATTTTCTTTCCCTCCCTACGCTTGACTAAATGCGTTCAGTTCCATGATTTTCATCTTGGTATTGGTGCTTGGTTCCCACGTCATCCAGTAAGCTAGAGCGGCATCCGCATGCTTCTTGGGTAGCAAGTCATAGCGACTAATGTTGAAGTGGTCTTTAAAGTCAATCTCAGCTTGTCTAAATACCGACTGAGCAAAAATCTTATCCGCATAAGCTGGGCTATCAATGCCACCCAGGCAAGCCACAACCCTAGCCTTACGCTTCTTCAGGAGCGACTGAGCATAGCTTGGATGAATCGGTTGCTCACTCTTGAGGTAGTCAATATCCTCCAGCATGGTCGTCTGTTGCTCACGCAATTTCTTCTGGCCAGTGAAGAGAGCGATAAAAGCATCCTCGTCCAAATCCTCGCGAATAAATCCGCCCTGCTTACGAATAGCTGGCAAGACCTCTGATGTCACCCAGCGCTTGAACTCCTTAGCTTGAGGCAACTTGCTGGATAAGATAAGAGAGTAGAGACCAGATTCGTTGATGATAATAGTATTTTGTGTTCGTCCTAGATTATCGGTGAGTCCGTATTTCACGGAGTCATCTTCATCAACGTGCCGAGAAATTGCGTCCAGAGGTTTAGCATATCCTAAGATATCCGCTACATCCTTCCCGACAAACCAAGGCTCGTCATCAATTGTCAAAGTACGGACTTCCTGCCCGTGAAAATTAAAAATTTCGTTCATAAAGTTCCTTTCTAAATTTGATATAAAGTAAATAAAACTCGCCACAACTATTTAAGTAAAGTATTTTGAAACGACTGTTTGACAGATACTATATGAGGCGCTTCACGATTAGTTATGTAATCAACCTGAATGAGTGTCTCTGGCACTTCATCTGTCTTTGTTTCCCAAATTATCTTGATACCTTGAAGACCAATATCTTCTGCTTGAAAATCAATCCCGTTCAAAATAACTCGTGGAATACTAGAGTCGCTATCTATCTTAATTTCTAAATTTTGAATTGGTAGTAAATTTTTTGATAGGCTGCTCATATCTCTTTCCTTCCTATTGTTCTCCCCATTTTGCTATAATTAAAGCAGATCCTTAAGAAATTCTTCAAGTTCCTTACGCTGAGTCATCAGTGTTTTAAGACTACTACTTAATTTTTTTCTATCGATGTAACTATTTTTAAATCCCTTATTTGCCATATCTCTTTCCTTTCTATTTTTCTCTCCTTTTTGCTATAATAAAAGCAGAAAGGAAGTAATCTAATGCCACAAATCACCAATGATAATGTCCAGATTTGGACACTCTATATCACAGTAATAATTGCAGTTATCGGTTTTGTTTTTAATACCATTTCACTCTGGCAAACAAAGAAAGCTACAGAGGATATGGCAAAGCCTTATATTAATGTTTATGTAGATGTCTATGCAGTTAAAAATCAACAACGTACCTTTGTTTTTAAAAACTTTGGCCAAACTCCAGCATATATAGATAATATTCAGATAGATGGCGAATTGGATCCATTGAATTCTGTACACCGCTTCAACTCACTTATCGGAAATATGATTGCCCCAGGACAAAAATTTACATCATCAATAGACCCAGATTATAAAGGTCGAATTACACTGACAATTACTTACTCCGATAGCAAGAAACACAAATATATAGACAAGTTTGTACTTGATGCTACATTGGCATCTGCAATGTTCTACACTGTAAACGAGAGCAATAAAAGCGATTCTCCAGCTACAGCTATCAGACAATCGACCATGGCTCTATTACGCGATCTACGATAGAACCATCTCCGAGCGATTTTACAGTTCAAACATCACGTAAGAATTCAATTTTTATCTCAACAGTTTCATCGTCAAGTGTATTGGCGATGATTTTATTTTTTGCGTCAATCGCTTCGTTCAAGTCTTTACAAGTTAATTCATAAAATACATTTACATTTGCATTCATCTCTTCCCCTCCTATTAGTGAATTTTTTTGTTCTATTTTTTGTTAGCAATTCTATCCATTGTATCTAAAGTAAGTTTTTGTATCTCTTTTCGTGCTTGCAATTCATTGTCAAAAAAATTCTCAAGCATTTCGGTCAATCTATTCGAATATCCTCGCAATAGCATTACCGTCACCAAAAATGAAGTAATAGCTGATACAATGACCACATAAAGAAAAACTTCCATCTTCCCCTCCTACTCCAGCACCTTACTGCCGACTACCAATCGTTTAACGACAACGTCCATCTCCTTAAATTCGGCATTCTCTGCACAGTAGCGGACGCTCTCGCTGATGATGTGACAAATAGATACGCCGTACTCGTTCGCCAGCTCCGTAGCAATCTCCCAGGCATCTTTGTCAATCCGTGTTACTTTTTGCGCTGCGTTGTTCATAGTATTTCCTCCTACAACATATCTTCTACCCTACACCCTAGCGCCTTGGCAATGACCACCGCCTGCGACAGCGTCACTGCCTTCAGGTCGTTCTCGATCCGTGACAAGGTCGTGTAGTCTATCAAGGTTCGCTTGGCAAGCTCACGCAAGCCCAGCTTTTGAGCCGTTCTCAGCTCCCTCATTTTCGCTCCATACATTGACTTTTTCCTTTCTACTAATAGGTCTTTTCAAAACTGTTGGTACTTGTCAACAGTTTTGATAGAATTATTCTATCGATTTTGAAAAAGTTTGACCTTCTTTGATGTTAGGTGTTTCATTTCACTTTTCGTGAAGTCTGAGGTGTGAATATATCGCCCAATTCTTTACCGAAATAATGGGCGATTTTGAACATTTCACTCAGTTTAAAATCTTGTTTACCTAATTCTTTGTTGCGATAGCTATTCTCGCTTTTTCCAATAACATCTGCCATTTCTTTCTGAGAAATATTCTTTTCCTTCCTCAGTTTATATAAAAGAATTTGCAAACCATAATCACCTCCTATTCATTTTAAAAAAACCATTTCCAGATGAAGTACACCCAGATAAAACCGGTTAGCGTCCAGCAAACCACATTCCAAAATTTCTTCTTGTCTTTCATGACAAATCTTTCGAGATATGCTATACTAATAGTGAGCTTTGGGGCTTTCTCCCCGCTCACCCCACTTCTATTTCAAGAAGTGTTTGATTAACTCAACACTGGCTGTAATCACTGTTGAGATAACCAGAGCCTTAGGACCGTCAAGCCATGGCTCTTTTTTTGTTGCCTTTTCAGGCTTTTTGCGTCTCCGCATATCTCTTTTCCTCCTGTATTTATTTGATTGATTACCTCAACCATGATTTAATTATACCTCACTTTTCGTGAAGTGTCAATAGTTTTTTTGCGAAAAAACAAAAAAACTTTTCTTTCCGTGAATATTTTGTTATAATCTACTTAATAAAACACTCAGGAGAAATATATGACTGACAAAGAATTAGCTATATACATCGGAACAAAAATAAAAGAATATCGATTACAGCGCGGATTGACGCAAAAAGAATTAGCTACTTTAGTGGATATGGGTGATACAACTATAGCAAACTATGAAAAAGGTTTCCGTACTCCTAAAAAGAATACTTTGTTTAAAATATCCTCTGCTCTCAGCGTAACTATTGACGATTTATTTCCACCTATTCGTAAAGCAGACACCCCCACGGCGTCCCCAGATTTGCTCACACAGCAGATAACGGACAAGGTGGTACAATTAACCCCAGATAATAAAAAAATCGTCCTACGGACTTCTGAGGAGCTTCTGGAGAGGCAAAAAGCAAACGGCGAGATGTACACAGAGCAAAACGAAGAAGAAACGAAGGTAAACGAAGTATCGGAAGTTATCAGCTTGTACCAAGTTGAGGTTGTATCTGAGACGGCAGCAGCTTCTGGATTTAACTATGGATTTGGGTACGACGATACAGACAGAGAGACTATAGAGGTTGACGAGCAACCACCACGCCACGATATTGCGACTAAGGTCAGCGGAGACTCCATGCAGCCTGACTACCAAGACGGAGATATTCTCTATTTAGTAGACAAAGGACTGACCACCTACAACGGAGACCTAGCAGTTATCGCATACGGAGACCGTTCTTACTTCAAAAAGATATACACCGAAAACGGACGCTTACGCCTCGTATCACTCAATGACAAGTACGAAGACATCATCCTAGACTTCCCACCAGCCGAAGACACACACATCAAGATCTATGCAGTAGTCGGGGTGTATAGAGGAGGTGCTACCTATTGAGTCGTCAACCAAAATGGAATAATAGAAAACTTATCAATCACCTAGCTTCTAAAGATGTTAGCTTCAACAACATTTCTATAGGTCAAGCAATAACTTTCTTGGATAAGAATAACTACTACTACAAACTAGCTGCCTTTAGGAAAAACTTTAAAAAGAAAGATGGTAAATATGTGGATTTAGATTTCTCGTATTTACAGGATCTTGCATCTCTTGATATGAAAATCAGAGCTATACTTTTAAACATAGCAATCGATGTGGAACATTTTATTAAGGTTGAACTTTCTCGCCAAATAAACAATAATCCGCAAGAAGATGGATATAGCATTCTGACTGAGTTCAAAAACTCGCAATACAATAAATATTACGAGTTTACAAAGAAGAAATTCAGAGAGTCACGTTATCAAAACGCTATGTTTAATAAAAGAAAACATGATTATCCATATTGGGCATTGCTAGAACATATGGACTATGGTTGTCTCATCAAATTCGTAACATTCTACTACCAAAAACACGGATGTAAATCATTAAAAAAAGCTTCAGAATTAGGTGATGGAGCTAGACATATAAGAAATGCCTGTGCCCATAATAGCGTTTTACTACTTAATGTGTTTGAAAAGGATGATAAATTATCAAACGTTAACGCTGTTATTACTACTTTTGCAAAACAAGTCGATGTAATCAAATACAAAAACTATAAGAAAGTAAACGATTTAATTTCACTTCTAGTATTGGCTAAAGCTTATTGCTCTCCTGCAGTACTAGACTACCAAAAACAAGCTATAGACAATTTTATAGTGCGCTGCCAGAGGAATCAATCAGCTTATGCTAAAAATGTGGAATTAACAAAAATGATGGTTGTATTCAAAAAAATCGTTGACATCTTATAAATAATTTGATACTATGGATATAGTGTAAGACTGATTTAGTTCAGCGCCCTATAATAAATGCGTGCATTTACAAGGGAATCCATACCATAGAAAAAGTCGACTAGTTCCTAGCCGGCTTTTACTGTTTTTAGAAAATATATTCTACAAAGGCAGTAAGTGTTTCCATTTTGGAAACAACTCAAAAAAATCCCCACACTCGCCATCGCCAAATTTTGAGTGTGAGGATTTAACTTTCCATCAAGCAAGCAATGGAAAGGATGATAAGAAAGGAGTTACTTAGGGACTGGATGAACAAACTAGAAAAAAATAATCTTGATAAATTGACAGTCTCAACAGATAAAATGAAACAACTGACTGTTGAGAATCCAAATCACTTCAAAACCTCTAGACTAGGTCAAAGTATGACCAACTATAGCAATCAATTAGAGCGTGAAATACAAGGAAAGCGTCGTAGAAATAGAGTATTCCCTTACGGCACACTTGTCTATGTTGATTTTGGCATAAACTTTGGATCAGAATTCTCTGCGCCACATTATGCAATTACGCTTACCAAAGAAGACAAAAAGAATAGAAATACTATCACGGTTATTCCTCTAACATCTAAGCCTGGATACGATAATTTACCACTAGAGTTTAACCTAGCTGAAGGACTTGGCCTACTAACTACACAACTCATCAAAGCGGCTGAAGATAAGGTTGAAAATGAACTGGTAGCACATTTTGGAGAATATGATGATTTTGATGAACTTATCGCAAAATTGGATAAAGAAGGTCGATTAGACGAGAAAGAACGTGCAATAAACCTTGTACAAAAACTTACAGATAACGTTTCATTGGCTGGTCAACGTCTTGAAAAATATGTATCTGACCTAGATAAAACTACCTATGCGAAATTAGATTCAATTACAACTATTGACAAAGTGAAGATTTTTAAGAAAATCAATCCTTTAGACGGAATTGGTGTTGCAAAAATACTTGAACCCCAAATGAAAATTTTAAGCGATGAAATCAAAGCGCGCTATCTTATTTGACAAAATGAAATATATTTGATAATATATAGTTACTAACCTAGGAGAAATCCTAGTGCAAATAATCTGGTTGGCACAAGCTGCCACGCAGAAACGGTAACTATAAATTTAGTTACCGTTTTTTGTTGAATTAAAAACAAAAAAACTCACACTCGCCATCGCCAAACTTTGAGTGTGAGGATTTAACTTTCCATCTAGCAAGCAATGGAAAGGATGATAAAAAAATACAACTATAGTTTATCATAAGTTCTACACCTTTTCAACTATGCGGGCAAGCAATCGAAAAGAAAGGACTTTTTATGATAAAAAAATACATCACAAAAAAAGGAGAGACTAGATATCTCTTTCAAACATACCTGGGCATAGACCCTGCTACTGGAAAAGAAAAACGCACAACACGACGTGGTTTTAAAACCATAAAGGAGGCAAAGGCTGCCGAACGTGACCTTCTCTTAGACGTTGAAGAAAATGTTTTTTCAAACAATGAAGATTTTCAGAACCCTACTTTCGCTGAAGTCGCTGAGTTATGGCTTGATAGCTATAAAAGTACTGTAAAACCAACAACCTATCAGAACGTTAAGAAAAAACTTCGTATTATAATTGACTCATATTTTACAGATATGAAAATTCAGCAGATCAGTGTAGCTTATTGTCAAAAGGTTGCTATCCAGTTAAGTAATCGCTATATCCTATATGCCAATTACTACTCTGTAATCAGCCGTATTTTCAAGTATGCCGTTTCTCTTGACATCATTAAGTTAAATCCCTTGGACAAGATTATCAAGCCTAAAAATAGACCCTTAAAGGGCAAAGAGAACCACTATACAAAACAGGAACTAACGGAGTTTCTTAAAGTTTACAAAGTAAATTGTAAGCCAGTAGACTACACCTTTTTTCACTTGCTCGCTTTTTCTGGATTGAGAACTGGAGAATCAATTGGCCTCATGTGGTCAGATGTTGACTTTGAAAATAAGTTGTTAAGCATTTCTCGCACGGCTGTCGTGATTGGTAAAAAACAAACTGTTCAGGATCCTAAAACCAAAAGGAGTAAGAGGGTTATCACCTTAGATGATGAAACTCTGAATGTTTTGAAACTCTGGAAACGACAGCAAATAAAAGAATATTTCCAGGCTGGTGTGCCTTACAAACGTGAATCGAATTATATATTTACGAATAGTTTCGGAGGATGGATTTCTCCTTCAGCTGTTAAAGAGAGACTTAGAAGATTCTTTTGTGAACATAAAGATGTCAAAAAAATCACTCCTCACGGTTTCAGGCACACACACGCTTCTCTCCTCTTTGAAGCTGGTATTACAGCCAAAATTATTTCGGACAGATTAGGTCACAACAATGTTCAAACAACCCTTGATATGTATACCCACATCAATGATAATCAACGTTTTGAAGTCGTTGATCAGCTCATGGATTTCATTCGCTCCAGCTAAAAGTAGAGTCGTATTCAATCTCGTATTCACTTTTGGTTGACATGCTAGAAACCCACTGATTTCAAGGGACTAGGAAGCTGTGAGCAGTTTATACCATAAATCCGCTTTCAACGATAAAGAAAAGGTAAGAAAAATGAAACATTTAGAAATTGAATTGAAAACACTATTGAAAAAAGATGAGTATGATCGTCTAAAAGACCAGTTCACAGGTGTCACTCCTGTTCTTCAAAAAAATTACTACATCGACACACCTGATTTTGAGCTGCGAGAAAAGAAAGTTGCTATGCGCATTCGAACTTTTGAAGACTGGGCAGAATTGACACTCAAAGTCCCGCAGAGTGTTGGAAACATGGAATACAACCAAAAATTGCAACTAAAAGATGCTGAAAACTATCTGAGCAAGAAAGAATTTCCTCAAGGGATAGTATTGGATGAATTGGCGAAACATGGTAGCCAAACTAGTGAATGGCAGGTTCTTGGTTGTCTAACAACGCTTCGCTATGAAATGCAAACAGCTATTGGCCTCATGGCACTGGATGAAAGTCAGTACTTTGATATGACAGATTATGAATTAGAGCTTGAAGTGGAAAATCATGAGCAAGGCAAACAGGATTTCCAGCAATTTTTAGAGGAAAATCAGATTTCCTATCAAAAAGCTCCTTCAAAATTGGTTCGATTTGTCAAAAGCATGAAAAATAGCTGAAATAATCTCCATTTTTTGGTAAAATAGAAAAGATAAAAATACACAGGTTCTAGTTCATATATGTAAGATAAATATCACTAGGATTTAAAAAGTTTACAGAGGACGGTCTATAATGTCAGATAGAAAAAACATGAAACTTTTCGCACTCAACTCTAACCAAGAGATTGCACAGAAAATTGCTGAAGCTGTTGGTGTCCCACTTGGAAAACTATCGTCACGTCAATTTTCAGACGGAGAAATCCAAGTGAATATCGAAGAAAGTGTCCGTGGTTATGATGTTTACATCATCCAATCAACAAGTTTCCCTGTCAACAACCACCTAATGGAATTGTTGATCATGGTCGACGCTTGTGTGCGTGCAAGTGCCCACAGTATCAACGTTGTCCTTCCATATTTTGGCTATGCACGTCAAGACCGCATTGCTTGTCCTCGTGAGCCACTTACAGCAAAACTAGTTGCCAATATGCTGGTTAAGGCTGGGGTTGATCGTATCCTGACTCTTGATTTGCATGCCGTTCAGGTTCAAGGTTTCTTTGATATTCCAGTGGATAATCTTTTCACTGTCCCCCTATTTGCAAAACATTACTGCGATAAGGGACTACTCGGTTCAGATGTTGTTGTCGTTAGCCCTAAAAATTCAGGTGTCAAACGTGCGCGTAGCTTGGCTGAATATCTTGACGCTCCTATCGCCATTATCGACTATCCTCAAGACGATGCAACTCGCAACGAAGGTTATATCATTGGTGATGTTGAAGGTAAGAAAGCTATCTTGATTGATGATATTTTAAATACAGGACGTACCTTCTCTGAAGCTGCTAAAATCGTTGAACGTGAAGGAGCTACAGAAATTTATGCTGTTTCTAGCCACGGCCTCTTCGTCGAAGGAGCTGCTGAACTTCTTGACAATACTAATATTAAAGAAATTCTTGTGACTGATTCAGTAGCAACAAAAGAAAAAACTCCTAAAAACGTATGCTACATCACTGCTAGTGAGTTAATTGGTGATGCTATCGTCCGTATCCACGAAAGAAAACCAGTCAGCCCACTCTTTGCCTACAACAAAAAGAAATAAGGTGATTCTTTGATTTATTTGGACAATGCTGCAACGACTCCTATGTCAGCAGTTGCTATTTCAGCTATGACCGAGGTTATGCAAGAAACCTATGGAAATCCTTCTAGTATTCATGCTCATGGTCGTCAAGCTGGCAAACTATTGCGAGAAGCCCGTCAGGAGCTAGCTCAGTTACTGGGGACAAAACCTCAACATATCTTTTTCACTTCTGGTGGGACAGAAGGCAACAATACTGCTATCATTGGTTACTGCCTTCGTCACCAAGAACAAGGAAAACATATTATCACAACTGCTATTGAGCACCATGCTGTCCTTGAAACAATTGATTACTTGGTTCAACACTTTGGGTTTGAAGCAACCATTATCCAGCCAGAAAATCAAGAAATCACCGCCCAGCAAATTCAAGAGGCCTTACGTGACGATACGATTTTGGTTTCTACCATGTTTGCCAATAATGAGACTGGAAACCTACTGCCCATTGCTGAAATTGGCCAAATACTCAAGCAACACCCAGCCGCCTATCATGTCGATGCAGTTCAGGCTATTGGTAAAATCCCTATACACCCAGAAGAATTGGGCATTGATTTTCTCACTGCTTCTGCCCACAAGTTCCATGGTCCTAAGGGAATCGGTTTTCTCTACGCATCTAGCATGGATTTTGATTCCTATCTTCATGGCGGAGACCAAGAACAGAAAAAACGAGCCGGAACTGAAAATCTAGCTGCCATCGTGGGTATGGTTGCAGCCCTAAAAGAAGACCTAGAAAAACAGGAAGAACATTTCCAACATGTACAAAATCTAGAAACTGCCTTTCTTGCAGAGCTAGAAGGAATTCAGTATTACGTGAATAGAGGACAACATCATCTCCCTTATGTTCTCAATATTGGATTTCCTGATCAGAAAAATGACCTTTTACTCCTTCGGCTAGATTTGGCTGGAATTTCTATCTCTACTGGCTCAGCCTGTACGGCAGGCATTGTCCAATCCAGCCATGTTCTTGAAGCCATGTACGGGGCAAATTCAGAACGCTTGAAGGAATCCGTTCGTATCAGTTTGTCGCCACAAAATACTGTTGAAGACCTACAAACCCTCGCAAAAACCTTAAAAGAAATTATCGGAGGTTAGCCATATGGCATTTGAAAAAACCATTCAGTTAAAAAATTGTCGTTACGACTACACTCTTAGCCCTTCTGTTAAAAAATTCACCCTCAAAGATAACACCTTTTTTGAGACTAAGGTTGGTAACTATGAATTGACTCGCCTTTTGGAAAAAGTGCCAAACAGCGGTGAAGGCTTCCAACTCAAAATCATCATTAACAAGGAACTTACAGGGGCTAAAATCAATATCACTGACAAGTTTGGTCTTCGTCTAGTTGATATTTTCAAATCAGAAGACCACCACATTCATCAGGAAAAATTCTACTTCCTCATGGATAGCTTGGTAGAACGTGGTGTCTTTACAAAATCAGAAAGATAGGTCCCATATGTTTGAATTGACCTATAAGGACAGCTATCATGTAGAGCGTACACTCAAGTATGAGGATTATGAAGCTCTCATGCTGGCTTTGTCAGGATGTGTGACCCTGCCAGATACACTTTATGTAACTTCTCTGACTTTTAATAGCCAGAAAATTTATCAGGGTCTGGTCGGAGACCTCTACCGTTTTCTATCACATACAGATTTTTTACATCAAAACTAAGATTTTTCTTAGTTTTTTCTTGTTTTTGTTGATTTTTTCACAATGTTTCTATAAAATAGAAGAATAGAAAGGTTGTGATTTTGTGAAAGATAAACAGTTTGCTATTCCAAAAGCTACAGCGAAAAGACTCTCTCTCTACTATCGAATTTTTAAGAGATTTCATGCAGAAAAGATTGAACGTGCCAACTCTAAACAAATTGCAGAGGCTATCGGTATTGATTCAGCGACCGTACGTCGTGATTTTTCCTATTTTGGTGAACTTGGTCGTCGTGGTTTTGGCTATGATGTCAAAAAACTGATGACATTTTTTGCCGATTTGCTCAATGATAACTCTATTACCAATGTCATGCTGGTTGGTATTGGAAATATGGGCCATGCCCTTCTCCACTACCGCTTTCATGAGCGTAACAAGATGAAGATTATCATGGCATTTGACCTGGATGACCATCCTGAAGTCGGTACCCAAACTCCTGACGGGATTCCCATTTACGGAATTTCTCAAATCAAGGATAAAATCAAGGATGCCGATGTCAAGACTGCTATCCTGACCGTTCCCAGTGTTAAGTCACAAGAGGTTGCTAATCTCTTGGTAGATGCTGGTGTGAAAGGAATTCTTAGTTTTTCACCAGTCCATCTGCATTTACCAAAAGATGTGGTCGTTCAGTATGTCGATTTGACAAGTGAACTCCAAACCCTCCTCTACTTCATGCGAAAAGAGGATTAGAAAGCGAAAATCATTTTATGAAAAAACCAGTTATTGGGATAACAGGAAACGAAAAAACTCATCCAGATGATGACATCATGATGAGCTACGCAGCAAAAGGCTTTGTGGAAGGCGTTAAAGACGCTGGAGGGATTCCCATCATCCTACCGATTGGTGATCAAGAAATGGCCTGCCACTATATCAGTATGATTGACAAGCTCATCTTGACAGGTGGGCAAAATGTTGATCCAAAATTCTATGGTGAACCAAAAACCATTGATAGCGATGACTACCACCTTCAAAGAGATATATTCGAACTAGCCCTCATCAAGGAAGCTATCAAACAGAAAAAGCCTATTTTCTCCGTCTGCCGTGGTACCCAACTCTTTAACGTTGCCATGGGCGGAACTCTGTACCAAGATATCGAAGATCATTGGCAGAATTGTTCTGCCGAGTACACAACTCAACGCTTGGTGACAGAACCTGATACTGTTCTCCGAGAAATCTATGGAGAAATCTCCCATATCAACTCCTTCCATCACCAGAGTATCAAGGATTTAGCACCAAATTTAAAGATTGCGGCTCATGATCCTAAAGATGGTATTATTGAAGCTGTCATGAGTACGGATGATGTTGCCTTTCTCGGTGTCCAATGGCACCCAGAATTTCTATTTGAAAATCGCCCCAAAGATAAAAACCTCTTTGACTATGTTGTTAATGAACTTTAGATTAAATCTGTCTTTTCACGGTAACTAAAGTAACTAGATTGTGAGACAATCAAATGGTCCAAGAGGACAATCCCCATCAGGTCGCAGGCTTCTTTAACAATTTTAGTGACATGATCATCATTTCGGCTAGGGGCTACCGCTCCCGAAGGGTGATTGTGGACCAAGATGAGTGAAGTCGCCATATGCTTGATAGCATAGTGAAGAATCTCTCGCGGCTCAGCGATACTACGAGTTGCAGAACCGATAAAAATGGTCTGTTGATGAATGATTTGATTTTGAGTATTGAGATAGAGCGCCACCAGGTGCTCTTGTTTTTTGTCCCCTAATTCCTGTTGCATCTTCTTGGCCAATTTTTGGCTGCTGAGAATACTTTCCATCTCAAGGGTCTCGTATTTGTGAATACGATGCCCCAATTCAATCATAGCTTGCAACTCTATAGCCTTAACACGGCCGATACCAGACAGACTCTGCAATTCCTGCAGGGTCATTTTTTTCAAATCCGTTAGGCTTGAAAGATTGCTCAAGACTTTCTGGGCAATTTCAAAAACGCTGGCTTGACGTGTTCCTGTCCTAAGTAAAATAGCTAGCAACTCTTGATTACTGAGCGCTTCAACTCCTTCCTTGGCCAGTCTTTCTCTTGGCAATAATGAATCTTCTTGAAATGAAATACTGTACATAAAAATCCTCCTCACTTTATTATTCGTGAGAAGGATGAAAAATTAGATTTTTTTCTCAATTGGAGCCACACTGGCTAAAAGTTTTTTCAAACCTACTTCTGGGAAATTGATTTTCAATTCCTGCGTAGCACCGCTACCTGAAACTTCCAGAACGGTTCCCTCCCCCCACTTCTTGTGGAGGGCAATATCACCAATAGACCAAATTGCCTCACTAGAAGCTGATTTTGCTCCAGCTGTAAATTGACCAAATGGGAGACCGCTTGACTGGATAGATTTTGGGGCAGCACTGCGTTTACGGTCTTGAAGAGCCTGGGCAAGACTCATACCTTGACCGAAGGCAAGGCCACCACTGCTATAAGATGCCTTAAAGCTTGTATTTGCTGGACGAGCCAGACCTTGATACTCAAGTAAGTCCGAGCTGATTTCGTTAATAAAACGAGTGGGACGGTTGTAGTTGGTACGACCAAAAAGCAGGCGCGAGTTGGCATTTGTTAGATAGAGGATTTTCTCTGCACGCGTGATACCTACATAGGCTAGACGGCGCTCTTCTTCTAATTCATCTGGATCTTCAGCCGCACGACTAAGTGGAAAGACATTTTCTTCCATCCCAATCAAAAAGACAACTGGAAACTCGAGACCTTTGGCAGCATGCAGGGTCATCAAGGTCACTTCTGATGTCTCCTGACTACCTGAATCTGTGTCCGCAATCAAGGCCAAGTCATTTAAGAAACGACTTAGTTTATCCAAACCAGTTTCTTCTTCTGGCCCATCAGAGATGTCATCAAAGTTTTTCGTCACAGAAAGGAACTCTTCAATATTTTCAACCCGAGCCTTGCTTTCTAAAGTCGCTTGAGCATTTAGAATATCGACGTAACCTGTTTTTTCTAGGACGGCCTCAACCAACTCAGTAATGCTTAACTGGTCCAGTTGCTCCCGCAAATCCAGAATCATATTGGCAAAATCCCAGATAGATTGGGCTGCTTTCCCCTTGATACCAGACAACATGATATTAGCAGAAGAATCCAGCATAGACATGTTTTGCACATTCGCAAAGTCACGAATTTTCTCAACCGTTCCTGGCCCAATTCCTCGTTTCGGTTCGTTGATAATGCGCTCAAAACTGATATTGTCACTCAAATTGGCAATGAGGTTAAGGTAAGCGATAATATCGCGGATTTCCTTACGGCTGTAGAACTTGGTTCCACCAACCATGGTATAAGGAATATTGGACTTAAGCAAGGCTTCCTCAATAGTACGGGACTGCGCATTAGTCCGATAGAGAACTGCAAAATCCTTGTGAAGGAAGTTTTGACTCCGACCAAGTTCATCGATGGTTTTGGCTACAAATACAGCCTCATCTAGTTCATCATTGGCACGATAGTAAACGATTTGTTCCCCATCAGCATTTTGGGTCCAGAGATTCTTAGGACGGCGGTTTTTGTTGTTTTTAATGACCTCGTTGGCCGCTTGAAGAATAGTCTTCGTAGAGCGATAATTTTCTTCTAACAAAACAACCTTGGCTTGGGGATAATCTTTCTCGAAATCCAAAATATTCTGCATATCAGCACCACGCCAACCGTAGATGGACTGATCCGCATCCCCAACCACACAGATATTTTTAAAGCGTGAAGCCAAGAGTTTGACCAATTGATACTGAGCGTGGTTGGTATCTTGGTACTCATCAACATGGATGTACTGAAACTTCTGCTGATAGTAGGTCAAGACATCAGGATTTTGATCAAAGAGACGCAGGGTCAGCATAATCAAATCATCAAAGTCAACCGACTCCGACTGACGCAGTTCTTTCTGATAAGCTGTATAACACTGGGACACGATTTGCGTATACATATCGCCAGCTTGGGCAGCATAAGCTACATCATCAATCAGATCATTCTTAGCATTGGAAATGGTTCCCAAAATAGTTCGTTCATTCCATTTTTTAGGATCCAAGTTCAACTGCTTGAGAATGCGTTTCATGAGAGTTCGCTGCTCCCCTGGATCTACAATAGTAAAATTGCGATTGTAACCAATATGGTCCGCATCGCGACGCAGAATACGCACACACATGGAGTGGAAGGTCGCAATCAGACAGTCCTGAGTCGCTGGATTGAGGCTATAAGCACGCTCTTTCATCTCACGCGCAGCCTTGTTGGTAAAGGTAATGGCCAAGATATTCCAAGGATTGACCAGCTTTTCATCAATCAAATAAGCGATACGGTGGGTCAAAACACGAGTCTTTCCAGAACCAGCCCCTGCCATGATTAGCAAGGGACCTTCTGTCGTTTGCACCGCCTCAGCCTGACGGTCATTCATTCCATTTAATAATGCGTTCATCTTCTCTTCCTTACTCTTGAAGTCAATATTTCTATTATATCAGAAATCAGGGAAAATAGAAACTTTACGGGGAGTAGCAAAATATAGCGGATTGAAACTAGAATACTACACTGTAGGTTTCTAAAACACTCGACTTTTTCACTTAATTTTTTCATGAACTAGCTCAATACATCAATATAAAAAAGGTAAATTTAAGATTGGCAATACGAACGTTAAACAGAATTCCATTTCTCTTTTTAAAACCAAAACAACGATATCGTAAAACCTCTACAGGAACAATAGATTACGACACTAAAATATTCTCCCCTAGTTTTGCTTTACTAATAGTATATAGGAGGAGAGCCCTGAATCCTAGACCCTCTGTTATGATGTGGTTACAAACAGAGTTGAAAAAAATCTTAAAGTCAGAAAAACGCATGATATCAGCCCCTAACACTTGATACAATGCGTTTTATTATGAAAAGATCTACTGGATTTTTTATCAAAATAAACTTCCAGTAGTCTTTTCACTTTTTATTAATAAGTTCCTTCTTCACCTTGGCTAGTCAAGATAACAGGTCCATCTTTCGTAATGACAAATTGGTGTTCATACTGACATGACAATCCACCGTCAATGGTCTTATGCGCCCAACCAGTTTTCATATCTGTATCAATTTCCCAATCGCCTGTATTGATCATTGGTTCAATGGTTAAGACCATTCCTTCACGAAGACGGAGTCCACGACCTGCAATACCATAGTTAGGAACCATTGGTTCTTCGTGCATAGTTGGGCCAACACCATGACCAACCAAATCACGCACTACACCGTAACCACGACTTTCAGCGTATTCTTGAATAGCCGCACCGATATCACCGATACGATTTCCAACAACAGCTTGCTCAATACCCTTGTACATAGCTTCTTTGGTTACATCCATCAAGTTTTTGACTTCTTCGGACGGTGTACCAACAGCATAAGCCCAACATGAGTCTGCTAAACCACCAGAATAGCTCTGAGTGTATTTTTTCATTTGTTCAACATTGTTGAAGTTTAATTTTGAGACATTTAGGTCAGATTTAGCAATGGGACCTCCCAAAACCATATCAACTTTGAGCAAATCACCATCTTTCAAGATATAATGACGAGGGAAAGCGTGAGCCACTTCATCGTTAAGAGAGCAACAGGTAGCATAAGGATAGTCCATCATGGCACCGTCAACCCCAATCTGAAGTGGAAGGAAATTTTCTTCTTTACAACGACGGCGGACATATTCTTCAACTTCCCACATATCTACGCCTGGCTTAATCAAATCACGTAAGCCTATATGAATACTTGCTAGAAAATCACCAGCCTTGTCCATAGCTTCGATTTCACGAGCTGATTTTAATGTTATCATCTTTTCTCCTAGTTTCTAATTAATTTTAACAGTCACATTTGCTTTTGAAACAATCTGGTGACCATGATAAATATCGTAATCAATTATAGCTGACCGTCTAGTATGGTGGATAATGCGTGCTTGAATGCGCAGTGTATCATCTATCTGAACAGCCTGCAAAAAGTAGATGAGCATCTGCTCGATAATGAGATTGCGACCACTATTCACAACTAAATCTTGGGTCATGTGAGTCAGTATCTCCGCTAATACACCATTAGCCAAAACACCGTTTTTCTCAAGCATAAAGGGTTCCACTGTAATGACGACTTCATCATGGTGATAAGCGAGTTTTTGACCAATCTGCTCAGAAAAAGTTGGTAGAGCAGAAACTTGAGAACGACTCATCTTCTCCATGACATCTCGTCTAGTTACAACGCCAAGTAAAGTTTGATTGCTTCGGACAACCGGTACCATTTCAAAGTCTTCTGCTATCATTCGTTGACTCACATTGGCAATATTTGTCGATAATCCAACTAAAAATAAACTACGAGACATGACCTTGTCAATTGTGGTACTTGGTGACTTATCACCAGCATCTCTCATGGTTACAATGCCAACAACAACCTGATGTTGATTGATAACAGGAAAACGACTGCTACGATTCTTGCGTACCAAGTACAAATAATCTTTAACGGTGTCTGTCTCTCTCAGAAAACCATACTCATGACTTGGACGATAAAGCTTCTCAACTGTCAAAATATCAGTCTTGATTTGGACATTTGACAAGGCTTTATTGATCATAGTCGCAACAGTGAAAGTGTCATGCTTGCTTCTTAGAACAGGAATCCCTTTTTGATTTGCCAATTTAAGCACATCATCATGAACATGAAAACCACCTGTAACCAAAACGGCATTTTCATTTTCCAGCGCTAGTAATTGGATACGGGTCCGGTCTCCGACAATCAAGAGTCCCCCATCATGAAGGTAGGATAGGATGTTTTGTTCAGTCATGGCACCGATAGAGAACTTACTAAATTCTCTCTCTAAACCTTCTTTCCCAGCCAGAACCTCAGAAGAAGTCACCTCTGCAATTTCAGCAAACGCTAATCTCTCTATAGCAACTTTCTGGGATTTAACACGAATTGTTCCACTTCTAGGACGGGTCTCCACAATTCCACGGTTTTCAGCTTCTTTAATAGCCCGATAGGCTGTTCCATCACTAACTCCTAGATGATTGGAAATACTACGAACACTGACTCTTTTACCTACTGGTAATTCCTCCAAATAGCTTAGAATTTCCTGATGCTTACTCATTGAACTCTCCTTTTACATACCGAAATTCAAGATAATCCCGCATTTTTCTTGTGTAACGATCACTTCCTTTAAACTGACGAATCAATCGAAATCCAGACTTAAGGGCAACCCGTTGACTTGCTTCATTTTCGAGA
This sequence comes from Streptococcus sp. 1055, assembly GCF_013276815.1. Classification (NCBI taxonomy): domain Bacteria; kingdom Bacillati; phylum Bacillota; class Bacilli; order Lactobacillales; family Streptococcaceae; genus Streptococcus; species Streptococcus sp. 1055. The sequence continues at coordinate 42,041 of NZ_VMLT01000011.1, forward strand.
TGGGTAATAATAGATAATTGTTTTAAATCAAATTCTTCAAAAGAAAGCTGACAAATTTTTCTAACAACCTCTGTCATAAATCCTTGCGACCAAGCATCTTTTCTCAAAAAATAGCCAAGCTCAGCTTCTTTTTTGATTTCATCTAACTTCTCAAATTTAATAGAACCAATCATTTGTTGATTTTTCTGGTCACAAATTGCCCACACTCCCAAAGGGGACTTCATAAAGTAATTGGCAAGTGCATACTGACTTTCTTCCAGACTTGCCTGCGTTGGGAAAATAAATTGAAGATTTTCTGGATTTGAAGCTACCTCGTGGAAGTCCTGATTATCACTAAAAAAGAAAGGACGCAAATACAAGCGATCCGTTTCAAAAAAAGAAAACATTGCTAATTTGGTCCAAATATTCATAAACACCTCTACGGTTTAATACTCAACAAGTCTAATATCCGCTCCTAGATTACGTAATTTTTCGATAATATCAGAATAACCACGTAAGATAAACTCGACATTGATAATTTCAGTTTGTCCCTCGGCCATCAAACCAGCAATAACTAAAGCTGCACCTGCTCTCAGGTCAGTTGCTTTAACACTGGCTCCACGTAAACTACGTCCACCCGTGTACAAAATATGACCATTTGTTGTCGAAATGTTCGCATCCATCTTTACTAGTTCAAAAACATGATTTACACGTTTTTCGTAAATCGTATCGACAATTGTACCACGACCATTCGCTCTTAGTAAAAGTGGGGTAATCGGTTGTTGCAAATCAGTTGCAAAGCTTGGGTAAGGAGCCGTCTTAATATTGATTGCTTTCAAATTAGACTGTTCCTCGACAAAAATGCTGTCTTCAGATACAGTCATTCTCACTCCCATTTCTTCCAACTTAGCAATAAATCCTTCTAGGTGTTCGTAAAGAACATTATTGATACGAATTCCTTTACCAACTGCAGCAGCTAAGGAAATATATGTTCCAGCTTCAATGCGGTCTGGAATCACCTGATGACGTGTCCCATGTAATCTTTCGACACCATCAATAATGATGATATTGGTTCCTGCCCCACGGATATGGGCACCCATATTATTCAAGAGGGTAGCTACATCAATAATTTCAGGTTCACGGGCTGCATTTTCAATAATAGTACGACCATTTGCTTTAACCGCAGCAATCATCGTATTAATCGTTGCTCCTACACTAATCGTATCCATGTAAATACTTGTACCATGAAGTCCTGTATCTTTAGCAGATAACTTCATGTTATCTCCCTCGTAGCTAACAGTGGCACCCATAGCTTCAAAAGCCTTAAGGTGTAGGTCAATCGGACGAGGACCAAGGTCACATCCTCCAGGCAAGCCAACTGTGGCTTCACCAAAGCGACCTAAAAGACTTCCATAAAAATAATAAGATGCACGAAGACTATTGATTTTCCCATAAGGCATTGGAATATTTTGAACACCTCTTGGATCAATCTCCAAGACATCGTCATAACGCTTAACAGTAGCTCCCATCAATTCCATAATTTCGACAAGACTGGCTACATCCGAAATATCTGGAACGCAATCCAAAGTCACCACATCATCAGCCAAGATAATAGCCGGAATTAAGGCCACAACACTATTTTTAGCACCACTAATAGTGATTTCACCTTGTAGTGGTAATCCACCATTGATAACAATTTTTCTCATTCTAAGTTTTCAATACTCTCTCAAGATTTCTAATAAGGTCTTTAAAATAAATTATATCATAAATGCAACCTTTTTTCCATCCTTTTCAATTTTATTGGATAAATCAGAGTTGATGAGTTAGTCACTGATACTCAATGAAAACCAAAGAGCAGATTAGGAAGCTAGCCGCAGGCTGCTCAANNGAAGTCAGTAACATATATATACGGCAAGGCGACGCTGACGTGGTTTGAAGAGATTTTGAGTATAATCTTTCTCGAATCGCTATTGCCCCTTTTTTATCCCCTAAAACTGAGTAGGGGCTAAGACTAGCTCCCTTATCTAAGTATCGGAATACGGCTGTTCAACTAAATTTTAGCAAGAACTTCTCCCCTTCTCTCAGTTCACAGAAGCGTTTTATACATACCGTCCTATCAGACAATCTATTTTAAAGATAACCGTGACTCAGGATCACTTCTATCTGTCGTTTTCTCTTTATAGTGATAGACCTCACGGGATAAGTCGTACATCTTTCCTCGTGTATACAAGATATAAGGACGTTAAAAGGTTACAGTGAAAATAGAAAATCTTAGTACGAATTCAATTACTCTCGTGATTTACGCATATAGGTTACGACTACCTTTTTGGACTTTAGAGTTTGAGGCCCTCTTATCCGCTATATACGCCTTATTATCACGTTCCTGTTCGTAGAGCCACGATTTCTCTATCCCTTCTTCTGACAATTCTTATTTCCAGCGTCAGACTTAAAACGGTCTATCCCCAGACCATTTTAATCCGCTACCTCACGATAGTCAGGCTTGGGAATCGCTATTTGACTCGCCGAGAACTTTGACATCAGATATACTATAACAAATTGAAATAAGAATCAAACAATTTAATTTTGAAATTCAAATCAATTGATAACAATATTTTAGAAGATATGCTGTGCTATTCCAGATTCAGTTTGCTATACATGCCCGTCGTACCACAAAATCCCGTGTCTGATCAGACACGGGATTTTTTTATCTTCTTTACTGAGATGAATTGTCTTTTTTAGTTCGTGCCAACCTCAAGGCACGATTTGGATTGAGACGATTAAACAGTTCTTCCAATTTCTTTTCATTCCAAACGTCTGCAGCGGAAACAAAGTTGCCATCCGCATCTCGGAAAGATATCGGTTTATCTCCCATATCAATCTCCTAGTCTACAAATTCAAACTCAAATTTACCAATGCGGACTAAATCCCCATCCTTAGCACCACGCGCACGAAGGGCTTCATCAACTCCCATACCACGAAGTTGGCGGGCAAATTTCATGACTGATTCGTCACGATCAAAGTTGGTCATATTAAAGAGTTTCATCAGTTTTTCACCAGAAAGTACCCATGTCGCATCGTCATCACGACTAATTTCAAAGGCTTTTTCTTCTTCGTCAAATCCATAGTAAGCTTCTTCTTCCATATCGGACTCGTCGTAGAGCAAGAATTCTGGTGTCTTGTCTAACAATTCAGCTGTAGCATCTAAAAGTGTTGCCAGACCTTGCTTGGTCAATCCAGAAATTGGGAAGATAGCTGGTAACTCTTCAAATTCATCATAATTTTCAGCCAATTTTTTCTTAAAGTCTTCAAGATTTTCCTGACTCTCAGGCATGTCCATCTTATTAGCTACAATAATCTGTGGACGCTCCATGAGGCGAAGATTGTAAGACTCCAGCTCTTTATTGATAGCTAGGTAATCCTCATATGGATCACGGCCTTCGCTAGCTGACATATCAATGATATGGAGGATGACACATGTACGCTCGATGTGACGGAGGAACTGAGTTCCCAAACCAACACCTTGACTAGCGCCTTCAATCAAACCTGGCAGATCGGCTACTGCAAAGGATTCACCTGATTGGGTACGAACCATACCTAAATTTGGCACAATAGTGGTAAAGTGGTAGGCACCAATTTTAGGTTTAGCTGAGGTAATAACACTTAAAAGTGTTGATTTCCCAACAGATGGGAATCCAACTAAACCAACATCAGCCAAGATTTTTAGTTCCAATTGTAACTCACGTTCCTGACCTGGTTCTCCATTTTCAGAGATTTCCGGTGCAGGATTCTTTGGTGTCGCGAAACGAATATTTCCACGTCCACCACGACCACCATGGGCTACAATAAATTCTTGACCGTGTTCAATCAAATCTGTCAAGACCTTGCCTGTCTCAGCATCACGCACAGTCGTACCTTGTGGCACTCGAACTCTAAGGTCCTCAGCTCCACGACCATGCATCCCTTTGGTCATTCCTTTTTCACCAGAATCAGCCTTGAAATGACGATTGTAGCGGAAATCCATGAGGGTACGTAGACCTTCATCTACAACGAAGACTACATTACCTCCACGACCACCGTCACCACCCCAAGGACCGCCATTAGGGACATATTTTTCACGGCGAAAGGCAACCATGCCATCACCACCATTACCAGCCTTGACCTTAATCTTAGCTGTATCTAAAAACATACTCATTTTTTCTTCTCACTTTAAAAAAGGGCTGGGAAATCCCAGTCACTAAATTTTCTTGAATCTATTTTATAGATTACTGAGGGCACCAATTGCAGTTGCAAAAATTCCCAATAAACTTGCTACTAACATGATAATCACGATAAACAAGGTTATTTTCTCAAACATAGTTTTTTTACGATTTCCATTATCTCCAAATGCCATTTTTTTCTCCTTCGTTACATTCTATTTTCTATTATCTTAGCATGAATTTAGCTAGTTTTCAATAGTCAGTTGCTACAGGTGCGATAATCCATAAAATGATATAAGCTACAATTCCCGCTCCATAACCAAAAGCAAGAACACCCCATATTACGCGAACAATAGTAGGATCCATATCAAAATAATGGGCTACCCCAGCACAAACACCCGCAATCTTTTTATCACGCCCACTTCTCATTAATTGTTTTTTCATAGCTGTTCCTCTTTCTATTCTTCACTGTCTTTCCAATAATCTCTGATGCTGATTAACTGTGTTTTTGAAGCCCTCAGCATGCGTCTAGAGCCTTTTACGGGTACAGCAACCACCTGTTGCGGTAAATACAAAACTGTCTTAAAGATACGCTGGCTGACCGTATCATCTTTGGCTAAATCTTTCTGGAAATTATTTGAAATAATAGCATCAAGATAAAACTCATGCACCCGTTTTCCAAAATTCTCAGCTGAAATCTCATATAATTTCTCTGATAAGGTATGCTCATCCATATCTGGCGTTGCAATCAGGGCTTCCAAAATAGCTCCAGCCAAATCATGTTCACCGTAATACAAGATTCCAAACATTTTATCACTGATAAGATTGTCCAGATAAGGATTTCCGTGAGCAATGACAGGTGTTCCACTGGCCAAACTTTCCAAGTAGGTCAAGCCTTGGGTTTCACTTGTCGATGCCGAGATGAAGAAATCTGCCGCCTTATAATAAAGAGCCGTCTCACTTGGAGCAATCATCCCTGTAAAGACAACAGAGTCTTGAATCTCTAGTTTCTGGGCTTGCTCTTTGAGGTCATCCAGATAAGGACCGTCCCCAGCTACCACCAGTTTAACCTTGTCTTCTTCTTTCAGAACTTCTGCAAAGGCTGCTAATACTGCTTGAATATTTTTTTCATAGGAAATTCTGGAAAGACTAAGCAACATCTTTTCATCATCTTGAATCCCTAGTTTACTACGCAGTTCTTTCAAATTTTCCTGCTTGATTTCCGGACGCTCAAACTTGGCTAATTCAATCCCAGTTGGAATGACACGTTTTTCAACCTTAACCTTATAGTCAGATAGTAAATCACGGACAATCTCACTCGGGCAAATCACCCCATCCACATCATGCAGGAAACCTCTGACCAGATACTTGACCATACTAGGACGAATCAGCAAACCCTTGGCAATATAATGCACATAGTCTTCATACTGGGTGTGATAGGTATGGATGACGGGAATCTTCAGTTCACGCGCAATCCAAATCCCCAACAAGCCAAGAGAAAATTCTGTCTGAGTATGGATGATATCCAGCTGATACTGTTTAGCAATTCCCAGTGCTTTGCTGAATCCTCGATAGGCAAAGCGGCGATCCTTAAAAGCAAAAAAGGGAACACTTGGAATGCGGATGATTTGCCAATCTTCGTAGCGATTGACATCCTTATCTGTCGTCGTAAAGATAAAAACAGCATGTCCCTGCTTTTCAAGTTCTGTTTTCAAGGTTCGAATACTGGTCGCAACACCAGAAACCTGAGGAAAATAGGTATCTGTAAATAAACCAATTCGCATAGATTACCTCACTTTTTATTTTCTCCCTAAAGCGGCTTGTTTCTCATAAAAGTCCAACCAAATTTGCAACAGATGCTCTTCAGAATACTCTCTAGAAATATTCTTAGCTTTTTCTTTGAGATCTTTTAAGGCAACAGGATTTGCTTGATATTCTAAAATAGCCTCTTTCATCTCTTCTCTATCTGCTGTCGCCCGATAATTTCCCTCCAAAATCACCTTATAGAGATCTAAATCACGCAACATAATAGGAGATTCGCAACTGGCAGCCTCTAAAATAGTCATGGGGAAAAGTTCATTGTAACTGGGCAACAAGAAAAGATTCGCTAGGGCATACAATTCGCGCATCCGCTCTGGTGACACGATACCTGGAAACATCAAATTTTTAGGGGGATTCTCCATGATTTTCTTATAGCGTTCATAACCATCTGTCATACCACCAAAAGAGAAACCACCGGCCCATATAAAGGTAATCTGAGGCAGTTCCTCAGCCAGACGGATAAAGTCATCAATCCCTTTACGTTTTTGAACTTGACCAGCACCTACTACGATAAACTGATTTTCACTAAGACCTAGCTCTGTTCGCAGTCTCACTACCTCTTCTTGTGGTAGAGGATGCCATTTTTCCTTGTTTACAAAGTTAGGAATATAAGTCACTTTTTCACGTGGAATACCCGCTGCCACCAAATCCTCAATAAACATCGGATTGACCACAACCAAGTGCTCCATCCGATTGTAAAAAGAAAATACATAGCGTTTAACAATTCCCTTTAAGAAAAATGGAATTTTTAAACTCCCCTCAAGTGTATCAGGTAAGAAATGCACATAGCCAATTTTCCTTCCTGAGCGTTTCTTTTGGAATGTTGATAAATAATAAGGGAAATCAATTGTATGAAAGTGAGTCACATCTGCCTCGATTGGAAGATTTTCTGTAACAATCAATTGGTCCTTGGCATCACGGTGAAGAAGACGAACTAATTCACGGTAAGCACCTGAAACTCCTTGTCCTGCTACTTTCTCACTTGAACTCAACATATTGATGCGTAATTTCTTTTTTTCCATAACTACCATTATATCATTTTCTTTGAATAAAATCAGCAAAAGAAAGGAGAGACTAGAGGAAAAGAAGGGAAATTTCCTCGCTTTTCCAATAATCTCTCACATGCTATTATATGTTTACTTAATGCCTAGGGCAATGCGTGCATAGCGACTCATTTTTTCAACAGTCCAGGCTGGATACCAGACTAATTTAACTTCAGTATCCGTTACTTCTGGTACCTCTGTCATGGCATCATAAATCTGGTCTGTCAAAAGATCTGCCAGGGGACAACCCATGGTTGTCAAAGTCATATCAATCTCTGTTTGCCCAGTGTCGCCGTCAAAACGAATCTCATAAATCAAACCAAGGTTGACAATATCGATTCCCAACTCAGGGTCGATGACTTCTTCCAAGGCTGTTAAAATGCGTGTTTTGATGTTATCAATTTGCTCTTCTGTATAAGCCATATTCATCCTCACTCTTAGTCTTCAATAAAATCACGAAGCGGTTTACTACGACTTGGTTGGCGTAGTTTTCTCAAAGCCTTTGCTTCAATCTGACGGATACGCTCACGGGTTACGTTAAATACTTTACCCACATCTTCAAGGGTACGCATTTTTCCATCATCTAATCCAAAACGTAGACGCAAAACGTTTTCTTCACGGTCTGTAAGAGTATCCAAGACTTCATCCAACTGCTCACGCAAGACGATACGAGTCGTATAATCCACTGGATTTTCAATCACTTCATCTTCGATAAAGTCCCCAAGGTGGCTATCATCCTCTTCACCGATAGGAGTTTCAAGGGATACCGGTTCTTGAGCAATCTTCAAGATTTCACGAACCTTATCAGGTGTCATATCCATACGTTCAGCGATTTGCTCAGGTGTTGGATCTTGTCCCAATTCTTGAAGAAGATTACGCTGTTCACGAACCAATTTATTGATGGTTTCAACCATGTGGACTGGGATACGGATGGTACGAGCTTGGTCCGCAATAGCACGAGTGATAGCCTGACGAATCCACCAAGTTGCGTAAGTTGAGAACTTGAACCCTTTAGAATAGTCAAACTTGTCAACCGCCTTCATCAAGCCCATGTTCCCTTCTTGAATCAAGTCAAGAAACTGCATACCACGGCCGACATAGCGTTTAGCAATGGAAACAACCAAACGAAGGTTGGCTTCCGCAAGACGTTGTTTAGCTTCGATATCACCAGCTTCAACTGCTAGTGCCAATTCTTTTTCCTCTTCATTGGTCAAAAGAGGAACGACCCCGATTTCTTTCAAGTACATACGAACAGGGTCATTGACCTTAGCCGAAGTTGAACCAATCAAGTCCTCATCGCTGAGTTCTGGCTCTTCTTCAGTGCTAAGAACACGCGCACTTGGATTTCCTTCGTTATCTGTGATAGAAATTCCTGCATCTTGAATCCGTTGCAAGAGATCTTCAATCCCATCAGCGTCCAAGGTAAAAGGAACGACAAGACTAGCATTGATTTCATCATCTGTTGCTGTCCCTTTTTGCTTATGATTACGGATAAATTCTGCTACTTGTACGTCAAATGTTGTTACTTCTTTTTGTTTTGTTGCCATTATTACTCCATTCTTCTCTTTTGGGAAATTAAACGTTCCAATTCTTCTAGGGCTGTATCTGTATCTCCTACATGGCTAGCTTCCTGCACCTTCTTTTTGATTCTCATATTGTCCTGATTCAAGAGAGCCTTGTTTCGAGTCATCTCTACTTCACTAAGTTCCTGCGGCGACATCTCAGCAGGCAAATCCTGAGCTAAGACTTGGTACCAAGCTCTTTCAACTTCCTCTGTCTGCTCTGCTAGAACTTCTGGAGGAAGATTACCATACTGACCAAGCAAGTCATATAAGATCTGAAATTCAGGTGTATCAAATGCAAAGTCTTCTCGCAAGCGGTAATCGTTCAAAACAAGAGGGGATTCCATCATCCGATAAAGTAGATGGGCTTCTGCCCTCATAATAGCGGATAACTGCTTGGTGACAGGCATGGTGATTGGCGTCGGTCTGGAAATTCCTTCCATGCGATTCTGCCTTTGCGCCTGACGACTCTCATTAACAATCTGCTCAATCTGGGCATAATCAAAGGACGCCAGACTGTCTGCTAAAATATGAATATAGATGTTTTGAGCAGTGATGGACTTTTCTTGAACAATCAAGGGAGCTATTTTTTCAATAAACTCAATCTGAGCCTGCAGATTTTCACTGTTTTCAGGTTTGTACTGGTGAATGTAAAACTCAATCGGACTAATACGAGTTTTTGTTAATAGATAGGCCAAGTCTTCTGGTCCATTTTTTTGTAGATACTCATCTGGATCCAAGTTATCAGGCATACTAACGATTTGCACAGGCATCTCACCAATTTCGTCCAGCGCTTTCAATGTCGCAGCTTGCCCAGCCTTATCGCCATCGTAAACAAGAACCAACTTCTTGGTTAACCTTTTTAGATGCTCAACATGCTCACGACTCAAGGCCGTTCCCATGGACGCCACAGCATTTTCGATTCCAGCCCGATAAGCTGCGATAACATCCATGAATCCTTCCATCAGATAAATCTCACTGGCTTTACCAGAAGATTTTTTAGCCCTATCCATATGATATAATTCGTAACTTTTGTTAAAAATTGCAGTCGATCGGCTATTTTTATACTTAGAAGTTTGTGAATCCGTTTTCTGCCAGATACGACCTGAGAAGGCAATGACCTTTCCCTGGTCATTTGTCAGGGGAAACATAATGCGATTGTGAAAAGTGTCTACAAATTGATTGGCATCTGAGAGGTAAAACAGTCCTGAATCTAGAAAATCCTCATCACGATACTGACCAGCCAAACGTTGATAGAGATAGTTTCGTTCTGGAGGTGCCAAACCAATCCGAAAATGCTTGAGCACTTCATCTGTCAAACCACGCTGATAAAGGTAGTTTCTAGCCTCTTCCCCCATGGTCGTTGTCATGAGAATAGCATGATAAAATTTGGCAGCATCTTCGTGCATATCATAAAGAGCTTGGTGAGGTGAGGCTGGCTTCTGCTCACTATAAAGCGGTTTTTCCACCTCTATCCCAACACGCTGACCTAAGATTTGGACAGCCTCCATAAAGGGAACCCCTTGGTACTCCTCGATGAACTTAAAGACATCACCAGAGCGACCACAGCCAAAACAGTGGTAAAACTGCTTGTCCTCTACAACGTTGAAAGAAGGTGTTTTTTCACCATGAAAAGGACAGAGCCCTAGATAGTTCCGTCCTGCCTTTTGTAAAGAAATCACATCTCCTATGACTTCCACAATGTTGGCATTGTTTTTGATTTCTTCAATGACTTGTTTGTCAACCATACACAATACCTCCATGTTATCATAGTTTACTTTATATAGTATACTTTATTTCAGAAAAAAAGTAAACCATTTCACTCATTTTCCCTACTTTATTCAAAGAGTTGATAATAATCAGAGATTTTCATTTTTGCTTTTTCTTCTTGGTTCAAATCTTGGATAATTCGTCCTTCTTTCATGACAATTAAGCGATTGCCATATTTGAGAGCATCTTCCATATGATGGGTAATCATAAGCGCTGTCAATTGATCCTTCTTGACAAATTCGGGACTTTGACAGTTGTG
>NZ_VMLT01000110.1:0-2676 GCF_013276815.1 Streptococcus sp. 1055
CATATATACGGCAAGGCGAAGCTGACGTGGTTTGAAGAGATTTTCGAAGAGTATTAACTCTCACCTATTTATGCAAAGGAATCTTATGGAAGTTTATTTTTCAGGAACCATTGAACGGATTATTTTTGAAAATCCCAGCAATTTTTATCGCATCCTCCTCCTAGAAATCGAAGATACGGACGCAGAAGATTTTGATGATTTTGAAATTATTGTCACCGGTACCATGGCTGACGTGATTGAGGGAGAAGACTACACTTTTTGGGGACAAATTGTCCAGCACTCCAAGTATGGGGAACAACTACAAATCAGTCGTTATGAACGTGCAAAACCAACTAGTAAGGGACTAGTTAAGTATTTTTCAAGTAGCCATTTCAAGGGGATTGGGCTCAAGACAGCTCAGAAAATTGTGGATACCTATGGCGACAATACCATTGACGAAATTCTGCAACACCCAGAAAAGTTAGAAGGCATCGCAGGACTATCTGCCAAAAATCGCGAGGCTTTCGTCTCCACCCTCCGTCTCAACTACGGAACCGAGATGGTTTTGGCCAAACTTGCCAACTACGGCATTCCCAATAAACTAGCCTTTCAGATTCAAGACTTTTACAAAGAAGAAACCCTTGATGTGGTTGAAAATTATCCCTACCAGCTGGTTGAGGATATCAAGGGCTTGGGCTTTACCATTGCTGACCAATTAGCGGAAGAACTAGGTATCGAAAGTCAGGCTCCTGAACGCTTCCGAGCAGGACTAGTTCATAGTCTTTTTCAGGCCTGTATGGAAACAGGGGACACCTATGTTGAAGCACGGGATTTGTTAGAACAAACCCTTACTCTCCTTGAATCTTCTCGTCCCGTGGAACTGGACCCCAGCCAAGTAGCCCAAGAACTCTCCTACCTGATTGAAGAAGACAAGGTTCAGCAGATTGATACCAAAATTTTTGACAACAGCCTCTTTTTCGCCGAGGAAGGCATCCGCAGTCACTTGGTTCGTATCCTTGAAAAAGGAAAACAGAAGAGTCATGATTTAGAAACTATTCAAAAGCATATCACTACTGTCGAGCAAGAACTGGGGATTGAGTATGATAATATTCAAAAACAGGCTATCTGTGATGCTATCCAGAACAAGGTCTTTATCCTGACAGGTGGGCCTGGTACTGGTAAGACAACGGTTATCAATGGTATCATCGCTGTTTATGCCCTTTTAGAAGGACTTGACCTCAGGAAAAAAAGCAATCTTCCGATTCTTCTTGCTGCTCCAACTGGACGAGCAGCTCGTCGCATGAATGAATTGACAGGCTTGCCTAGCGCGACCATACACCGCCATTTGGGAATGACAGGGGACGATGATACCAGTCATCTGGAAGATTATCTGGATGCTGACTTTATCATCGTAGATGAATTTTCTATGGTGGATACTTGGCTGGCCAACCAACTCTTCTCCAATATCTCTTCTAACAGTAAAATCCTCATCGTGGGCGACAGCGACCAGCTACCATCTGTCAGCCCTGGACAGGTTCTAGCGGATCTGCTTCATATTCCCTTGATTCCTCAGACTCGCTTGGAAAAAATTTATCGACAAAGCGAAGAATCAACCATTGTTACCCTAGCTAGTCAGATTCGACAGGGCATCTTGCCGGCTGATTTCACTCAGAAAAAAGCTGACCGTTCCTACTTTGAAATCGCTAGTGGTCATATCCCTGCTACTATTGAAAAGATTTTAGGCGCAGCCCTCAGAAGCGGCATCCCTGCCCGTGATATTCAAGTTCTTGCTCCCATGTACCGAGGGACAGCAGGTATTGATGCCATCAACCAACTCATGCAAGACCTCCTTAACCCACCACAAAAAGACCAGCTCAGTTTTGAAGCTCCCCAGTGCCACTATCGTAAGGGAGACAAGGTCATTCATTTGGTCAACGATGCTGAAATCAATGTCTTTAATGGAGATTTGGGAGCTATCACAGACCTGATTCCCGGTAAATACACCGAGTCGAAACAAGACGAGATTGTCATTGATTTTGATGGCAATGAGGTCTCTTACCCACGTAACGAATGGTACAAGATTCGCTTGGCCTATGCCATGAGTATCCATAAATCACAAGGAAGTGAGTTCCCTGTTGTCATCCTGCCTATCACTAGTGCTAGTAGGCGTATGCTGGAGCGCAATCTCATCTACACAGCCATTACACGCGCCAAAAGCAAGCTTATCTTACTAGGCGAATTACAGGCCTTTGATTATGCAACCCAACACATCGGAACTGCCCGAAAAACCTATCTGATTGAACGTTTCAGTGACCTACTAGATAATGTTGAAGAAAAGCAACCAGCTGTCTCTGAAACAGCCACATCAAGCGCCTCTGAAGAATCCTACATCCTGACCGAAGAAAACTGGGACAGCATCCCCGCCATGATTGGGATTACAGACGCAGACCTCAAAGAGATTTTTGGAAAATAGTGTATAAGAAAACCCACCTAATCAGGTGGGCTTTTTGTTTATTAATACTCAATGAAAATCAAAGAGCAAACTAGGAAGATAGCCACAGGTTGCTCAAAGCACTGCTTTGAGGTTGTAGATAGAACTGACGAAGTCAGTAACATATATACGGTAAGGCGACGCTGACGTGGTTTGAATTTGATTTTCGAAAAGTATTAACTCTCACCTATTTATGCAAAGGAATC
>NZ_VMLT01000111.1:0-64089 GCF_013276815.1 Streptococcus sp. 1055
GAAGCTGACGTGGTTTGAAGAGATTTTCGAAGAGTATAAAAGTAATCAATAGCCAATAAAATAGCTCCCTCCAAACTTGGAAAGAAGCTATTTTTTTATTGTTCCAATACTTTTCTTGGTTTGGTACCTTCAGCTGGACCGATGACACCTGCCATCTCCAGTTCTTCCATGAGGCGGGTCGCACGGTTAAATCCAACTGATAAGCGACGCTGAATCATAGATGCGCTGGCTTTCTGGGTTTCGATTACCAAAGCCTTGGCTTCTTCAAAAAGCAGATCACCACCAGATTCACCATCTGAAAATTCACCGTCGTTTTCAGAAACCTCACCTGGATCAAAACTATCATCGTAGTCCGCATCTGCCTGAGCCTTGATGAAGTTCACAATGCGCTCAACATCGTCATCCGAGATAAAGGAGCCTTGGAGACGAACTGGATGATTTTCATCAATCGGTTTAAAGAGCATGTCTCCTCGACCAAGAAGTTTTTCTGCTCCATTTTCATCCAAGATCGTACGGGAGTCTGTCCCTGATGATACCGCAAAAGCCACTCGAGATGGGACATTGGCCTTGATCAGACCAGAGATGACATCAACGGATGGACGCTGGGTTGCAAGAATCATGTGGATACCTGCAGCCCGCGCCTTCTGTCCTAGACGGATGATAGCATCTTCCACTTCCTTGCTTGCTACCATCATGAGGTCAGCCAACTCATCCACAATCACAACAATAAGTGGTAGTGGAATCTGCTTGTACTCAGACTGAGCATTAAACTCTTCTACCTTGGCATTAAAGCCTGCAATATTACGAACTCCCACCTTGGCAAAGAGTTCATAGCGGTTTTCCATCTCATCCACAACCTTTTGCAGGGCCTTGCTGGCCTTGCGTGGATTGGTCACGACTGGAATCAAGAGGTGGGGAATATCATTGTAAACAGACAACTCAACCATCTTGGGATCCACCATCATAAACTTGACCTGGTCGGGTCTTGCTTTCATCAGAATGCTAGCAATAATGCCGTTAACTGCTACTGACTTCCCTGAACCCGTTGAACCTGCGACGAGCAAGTGGGGCATTTTAGAAAGGTCAAAAGCTCTTGCGGTGCCATTAACCGCCTTTCCTAGAGGAATTTCCAAGAGATTTTCTGCTTTCGTTTGAGATTGTTCCCATAGTTCGCGGAAAGAAACTGTCGCAATCTCAGAGTTAGGTACCTCAATTCCCACTAAAGATTTCCCTGGGATAGGTGCTTCGATTCGGACATCCTTGGCCGCCAAGGCTAGAGCGAGGTCATCTGCTAGATTGGAAATGCGGTTGACCCTTACACCCACTGCAGGCTTGACTTCATACTTGGTCACTGATGGCCCAATTTCAGCCCGTTCAACCGTTACCTTGATACCAAAGCTAGCAAAGGTTTCTTCTAGGATTTTGATGTTTTCTCGGACGATTTTCTTCTCTTTAGACTGGTCCTTTGGTTTATCTGGGGCAAAGAGTTGTAAGCTTGGAAGTTTGTATTCAAGAGCCTCCCTGGCTGAAAAATCGACCTGAACATCTTCGTCATCAGAGCCATCTTCCTGCTCAGGGAATTCAAGTTCGGCTTGAGGCAGGATGATTTCTGGTTCCACCCACTCTTCTTCAGGTATAGGTGGAACGTCAAGTACAACATCTGCTGTCAGAATTTCACCCGTTTCCATATCAACAGGAGGCAAATCGAGTAAGGCTTTTTCGGTCTCTTCTTGTTCTAATCTAGCCTCTTTCTCATCCTTTTGGCGAGCTTTTTCTTCTTGTTTGACAAAGCGTTCCTCTTTTCGACGCTCATGCCCTTCCCACCATTTGGCAAAGCCTCTACTGAAAAATTCAGCAATATCATAAACAGACCAAGGACTGACTAGGAGGGCACCCACTAAAATCAAGATAGAACCAATAAAGTAAGTGCCGATATTTGAAAAGAGAAAGGCGGTTGGAATATAAAGAGCGACACCAATCAAGCCTCCACCAGCAAAACTGGTCGTTCGAAAACCAGTCAAATCCGTCACAACCTGAGCCATGGTTCCTTTTAGAACGGACTTATCCAAACCATATTTCCAAACCAAGTAGGCCTCAAAAATCAGGAGCAAGCCTGCAAATATGATGAAAAAGCCAGATAAGAGTCCTTCCTGTTTTCGTATCCACTTGAAAAAGAAGAGATAGAACAAGAGGCCAAATATTGCTAGATAAGCTAGGCTCCCCACCAGCAAGCGAATTAAATTGTAAAGGGTTATACCTGCAGCCCCTAATTTAAAAGCTGCGAAAATCAATAAAATCGCGATTCCCAACGAAATCAACATTCGTTGGATCGCTTCTTTTCTCTCGAGTTCTGCTTTAGACGGTCTCCGTCTTGTTTTACTTGTATTCTTGTTTGCCATTCTTCTATTATACCATATTTCACAGGCATTTCGAAAAGAGAAAAAGACTGCACCAAACGGTCCAATCTTTTCATTTTATATCTATTTTTTATGCTTGGGGTTTGCGTAGGTAACCATAAACCACACCACTTACGATTGCCCCTACCAAGACAGCAACGAGGTAAAGGAGAGCATTTGAAGTAAGGGCGATAACGAAGATTCCTCCGTGCGGCGCCATGAGTTTGATACCAGTAAGACCAACGAGGCCACCTGCTACTGCTGAACCAAGGATGAAGCTTGGAATCGCACGAGCTGGGTCAGCGGCACCAAATGGAATCGCTCCCTCAGTGATAAAGGATAAGCCCATGATGATGTTTGTCAAACCAGAGTTACGTTCTTCCTTAGTAAATTTATCTTTGAAAAGAAGAGTTGCGACAAAGATGGCAAGTGGTGGCACCATTCCTCCAGCCATAACTGCTGCCATAGCCACAGAACCACCTGAAGAAACAGTTGCTGCAAGCGTACCTGTACCAAAGACATAAGCCGCTTTGTTAACTGGTCCACCCATGTCAACAGCCATCATTCCACCAAGGACGATACCAAGAAGGACAGCTGAACCTCCTCCAAGACCGCCTAGGAAATCATTCATAGCAGTGTTGATTGCTGCCATTGGGATGTTAACAGCTAGCATGACAAATCCTGTCAAGATTGTTCCAAGAAGTGGCAAGAGAAGAATTGATTTAGCACCTTCGAGTGAACGAGGAACTTTAACGTATTTCTTGATGGCAAGAACCAAGGCACCTGCGATAAATCCACCCACAAGGGCACCTAGGAAACCAGATGAGACACCTGCAAGAGTTGAAGTTGCTTCACCACCTGCGGCATAAGGAATTTTACCAAAGGCAAAACCTTCTTTGGCAATAGCACCAGCCACGAAACCTGCTACCAAACCCGGTTTTTCAGCAATAGAGTAGGCAACATAACCCGCAAAGACTGGAAGCATCAAACCAAAGGCAGCTCCACCAATTTTCATGAACATAGAAGCTAACTCATGGTAAGAACCAAGATTGCCAAGGTTTTCATTTGGAACACCCAAAGCACCGTCAATCAAGAAGGCAAGGGCAATCATGATACCACCACCGATAACGAATGGCAACATTTGAGAGACACCACTCATCAAGTGTTTGTAGAAGGCACCACCAAGGCTTTGTTTTTCGTTAGAGGCTGTTGCGGCTTTGGCACCATTAGCGGCACGGTAGACTTCCGCATCTCCTGAAATAGCCAAGTTGATCAATTCTTCTGTCTTACGGATACCGTCAGCAACTGGACGATTGATCAATGGTTTTCCATCAAATCGATCCATTTCAACGGCCTTGTCTGCTGCAATGATAACAGCTTTAGCCTTACGGATGTCTTCCGCAGTTAGTTGGTTGCCAACACCGCTAGCACCGTTTGTTTCGACCTTAATGCCAACACCCATTTCAGCAGCCACTTTTTGAAGGGCTTCTTGGGCCATGTAAGTGTGGGCAATACCTGTCGTACAAGCTGTAACAGCCACGATAAAGTCACCAGAGTCATTGGCAGGTGCTTGAACAGGCTCTTCAGTTTTTTCTGAAGCTTGGTCAAAGAGTTCAATGACTTGGTCAGCTGATGTTACTTGACGAAGTTTATCAGCAAAACCGTCTTTCATCAAGTATTGAGACAATTCTGCCAAGGCTGCCAAGTGAGTGTCATTGGCACCTTCTGGAGCCGCAATCATGAAGAAGAGGTCTGTTGGTTGTCCGTCCAAGCTCTCATAATCAACACCCTTATTTGACTTAGCAAAAAGAACAGTCGCTTCTTTGACAGCAGCGTTTTTGCTGTGAGGCATTGCGATTCCATCACCCAAACCAGTAGAAGTCAAAGCTTCACGCGCCAAAATTCCTTCTTTAAAGGTTTCAAAATCTGTCACATAACCGTGGTCTGTCAAACTTTTAATCATCTCCTCGATGACAGCTGTTTTTTCAGTTGCCTGCAAATCCAGCAACATGACATCTTTTCTCAATAGGTCTTGAATTTTCATCTTTTTTCTACCTCAACTTTTTCATATGTTTCTTTAATAAATTCTGCTGTTGCCAAGTCATCTGAGAAGGTGGTTGCCGTTCCGCAAGCCACTCCCCATTTGAAGGCTTCTACTGCGTCTTTTGATTTGACAAATTCACCTGTGAATCCAGCAACCATAGAATCACCAGCTCCAACTGAATTTTTGACTGTTCCTTTGATTGGTTTAGCGAAGTAAGCTCCCTCAGATGTGACAAGAAGGGCACCATCACCAGCCATAGAGATAATAACATTTTGAGCACCCTTATCCAGTAACTCACGAGCGTATTTCTCAATTTCATCTAAACTTTCGAGTTTAACCCCAAAAATCGCTCCAAGTTCATGATTGTTTGGTTTTACAAGAAGAGGCTGGTAGTCCAAACTATCAATTAAGGTCTGTCCTTCAAAGTCACAGACCACTTGCGCACCAGTCTGGCGCGTCAAGGAAATCAAATCCTTATAGATAACATTGCCTAGATTTTTAGCACTCGAACCCGCAAAGACAACTGTATCTTCTGCTGTCAAACTAGATAAAATAGCTTTCAATTCTTCTAGCTTAACCGGTTCAACAGTTGGACCCGTTCCGTTGATTTCTGTTTCTTGGTCTGCTTTGATTTTAACATTGATACGAGTATCTTCTGCCACTTGGACAAAACGTGTCTCGATTTCTTCATCAGCCAAAGTATCTGTGATAAATTTACCAGTAAAGCCACCGATAAATCCAGTCGCTGTATTTGGAATATCCAAGCGTTTCAAGACACGACTGACATTGATTCCTTTCCCACCAGCAAACTTATCATCACTGTCCATACGATTGACACTACCGACTTGGACTTGGTCCAAACGAACGATATAGTCAATGGATGGATTGAGTGTGACTGTATAAATCATACTTCTATTACCTCCGTTTTCTCCTTAATAGCCTGCAAGAGCTCATGCCCTTGGCTTGTGATAACAATAGCTCGCTTGAGTGGTGCTACCTTGGCAAAGCAAGTTTGTCCAATTTTAGATGAATCCACCAAGACATAGGTCTGTTTGGCATTCTCTAAAATAGCACGCTTCACAGCCCCCTCCTCCATATCAGGAGTCGTATAATAGCCATCGTCCACACCATTCATCCCAATAAAGGCACGGTCAAAGTGCAATTGGTTAATCTGGTTGAGAGCAACGCCCCCGATACTAGCATCCGTCGCTGTCTTGACGCTTCCTCCAACTATGACAGTTGGAATCTGCTTTTCAACCAACTGAGCGGCATGGTGAATGGAGTTGGTCACAACTGTAACATTCTTATTGACCAATTCATGAATCAAAAAAGCAGTTGTTGTTCCAGCATCGATAAAGATGACATCTTTTTCTTTAATGAGAGAGGCTGCCTTCTGAGCCAGCAACTTCTTTTCTTGAAGGTTTTTGACAGATTTTTCTTGAATGGTTTCTTCTTCTTGCAAGGAATGGGGCAATTCTGCTCCACCATGCACGCGACGAAGCTTGTTTTCCGCTTCCAACTCATCCAAGTCTCTTCGAACCGTTGATTCTGACGTTTCTAGCAAACTAACTAATTTTTCAAGAGAAACTACATGATGTTGATTTAACTCCTCTAAAATCAGTTGCTTACGCTCTGTTTTTAACACTGAATCACCTCCTGTTATCGTTTACACCATTCATTCTATCATACTTTTTTTCAAAGTCAAGCATCTTTTATCATTTTCCTTCAAATTCTATCATTTTTCTTATTTACAGAATTTTTATTGCAAGATAAGGACCTTTATGGTAGACTATTTAAGTAAGTATTGGAAGATTACTCAAGAGGCTTAAGAGGCCGTGTTGGAAACGCGGTAGGCGTGTAATAGCGTGCGTGGGTTCGAATCCCATGTCTTCCGTGGAAAAACAGATCTAATACATGATACCCTAAAACTTTGTATTTCTATCTTAGTTTTTGGGTATTTTGTAATTTCTTTACAATCTCCACATCGTTTCAATATACAAGTTCTAGAGAGAGTATGAATTCTTTCCACTCCCTTCTTATCTCATACTATTTTACAAACAGTAAAAGACAAAATCTCAAATACTTCAAGTTTAATTAATCCAGTTTCTTAAACTCTTACTTTTTAACTAAACCATAAAAGATTTTCTTTTCGTTCTTTTTTTGATATACTTTACTTATAAAAACAGATAAATTAAATATCAAAACTTATTATGAAATTCTATAGAGTGTAAAATGAAGGGAAGAACAAAATGTCAAAAGTTGTTAAAGTTACAGGAGCAGAGGTTGTAATCTCACATAATGAAGAGTACTTAAAAATAAATCCATCTGA
This sequence comes from Streptococcus sp. 1055, assembly GCF_013276815.1. Classification (NCBI taxonomy): domain Bacteria; kingdom Bacillati; phylum Bacillota; class Bacilli; order Lactobacillales; family Streptococcaceae; genus Streptococcus; species Streptococcus sp. 1055. Next base: position 6,770 of record NZ_VMLT01000111.1, read on the forward strand.
ATTAAATTTTGTTCCAAAATTAGGTGACGAAGTTGAAATTCATAAAGTAGATGGTGAGATTATTATCATGAAAGTTGAAGATAAAAAAGACGACAAAATTAATATTAACATTGTCAATGAAAACAACGCTGTGCAAAATCAGTCACAAGTTGTTCACACTCAAGAAATCGCTACGGGTGTACATTATGTTAATAAGTGGGTTTATGTTATTCTTGCTTTATTCTTAGGCGGATTGGGTATACATCATTTTTACGCAGGATATAACGGAAAAGGTTTCCTTTTTCTGATTTTATCTTTAACAGGAATACCTGCTATTATTGCACTTTTCCAAGGCATCATAGCTCTCTTTAAGAAACCAGATGCATACGGAAGGATCGCTGTCTGATCTACATTTCAGATTTCCACTCTCTAGAATGTAGATAAAGTAGAAAGGAAAGATATGAAAGAGTTACTTCTGACAGATAGTGAAGCTAAAGCTCTCATAAAAATAATTAAAGCAATTGCTAATAAACACAATCGAACTCTTACGAATCGCAGTTCAGGTACTATTGACCTTGTTGGCAAGCATGATACTAGATTTATTTTGAACTACTTCTACAGCACTACAAGCAAAGTTTTTCATCTAAGGGAAACTCAACACAACTATACTCTCTTACGAATCAATCTAAATAATAAATTCCATAAGAACGCAAACGGCGAGAAAGTTTGGGGCAATCGAGTTAACATCTTCTCTGAAGAAGAGTATTATCAAAAAGGGGATGAAACAACTCATTACAAAGCCTATCCACTACCTTATGAAGATATTCTTAACACTGATGACTTCCTGAATATGCTTGATAATTTGCTTGACTATACCAATGTGAACAATCCTGAAAATATAGCAATTAATATACAAGAGGATTTGTTATAATCACCCTATAAAGAAAGGAGAATATCATGAATGCTACTGATATCAAAAATACCTATCTAAATTACATAAAAGAAAACGCTGTTTTTAACGATGTGACTGATACTCATACTGAAGTGATTACTCCTTTTATAGACCCATTAGGTGAAGCTATTGGTTTCTCAATAAAAAGCAATGGAAAACATTTGACAGTTACAGATGATGGTTATACTATCTGGAATTTATCCATTAATAATATTGATGTTACAAAAAAAGGGCGACGTCAAGACATCTTTAACTCACTTCTCCACTTTAATGGATTTGATTTACACGATGGAGCAATCGAACGAACGACTGGTAAAGAACATCTAGGACAAGTCATACATGATATGACACAATTGCTGATGAATGTTTATGACTTTATTCAGCTAACACCTAACAATATTAAATCTCAATTTTTAGACGATGTTAAATCTTACTTCATGAAAAATGAGCATTACACAGTCTTTCCAGCTTTCTCAATTGCAGGTAAATCTCGTTTAGAACACCGCTTTAATTTTGTGTTTATGAGTAAAGGTATTTCAAAAATAGCCAGAGTTCACAATAACATAACCAAACAACAAGTTGATACTATCTTAGCTAGTTGGTTAGATACATCTGAATACCGTAGAAAAGAATATGGAGATACAGAACAGTTGTATATCATTGTAAGCGATGAAGGGTATAATAATATCAAAGATGACCATCAAATCGCTCTACAAGAGTATGGTATTAACATTTTGAACTTCTCAGATAAAGAACAATTAGAGGTCCAATTAGGGAAGTAACTACAAAAAATCCTATATTTACTAAAGCATGCAGAGGAATACTCGAATCGGAGAACGCTTTACGAAGTACATAGATTTCTAGGATACAACAAAATGTTGTATTCTTTTTTTGCAAAAGAATACCAAAGAATAAAATAAAAAACGTTGTAAAAACAACGTTTTAGAAAGATTTACAAAACAATGTAAATTATCAATGGAGCCGGTGGGAGTCGAACCCACGTCCAAACACCTGCCAACATATTTGTCTACAACCATAGGTTATGTATTAGTTTAACAGTCCCTCGACACATAACTCAAGCCTAGAAACTGCGAGTCTATCAATCTCTTATCAAGCCGCTAGACAAGACTCAATCGTATCTCGCTAATAATAAGACCTGTCATTGAACACGAGCAATCCAAATCGGGTCACGCCTGCTGGTTTTTAGGCAGCTAGAGCGTAAGAAGTGTTATTTTTTGCAGTTATATTTAACTGAGCGTTTACGTCGCCACACGAGTCGCAAAATATGCCTCATAATGCCTGTCGAATCCGTAACGACCCCAAAAGACAGTAAAACCATTATACCTTATCTAACACAAAAATGCAAAAAGGAAATCACATACCTAAAAAAGATACTATTCGAGAAATTTAGCAAACTGGGATACTAACTACAACTTTCTCAGTGCATAACTTTACGATTATGAATAGAACTTACGAAATCCAATTAACACATACCTAAGATGAAGCTATCTGTTTTGAAGAAATTCACGAAGAGAATTATTCTAAAATACTTTCAGATGAGAATTTTCCTACTCTCTTTGTTTCAATTCATTTGAGTTTAAAAACAATAAAATCAATCCTTATATTATTCGGACTACTTTTCACTTATTGCACCAAAATATAGTAAAATGAAATAAGAATAGGACGAATAGATCAGGACAGTCAAACCGATTTCTAACAATGTTTTAGAATTAGAGGTGTACTATTCTAGTTTCAATCTACTATAAATAAGTTTCATTCGAACTTTAATAGACTATGAAAACTAGTGGAACTTACCCTGACACGGAATTCCACTGGTTTTTTCGATTTTTACCAGATTAACTTCTACTATTTTTAGCTGTGAAAATTAGTTTAGGACTTTAACTTATTTTCAATCTTCTAATCTAAAGGCCACTTCTAGTAAAGAAAAATCAGGGTTCTCCTGACTTTTACTTAGCTAATTCTCTTTCTCGTTCTTTCATTATTTTATGATTTTCATACAAACGGGATAAGAACTTAGAAATTTCTTTTAAGATAGAATAGGTTGGCACTGCGACAATCATTCCAACTACACCATAGATATTGCTTGACAACAAAAGTAAAACTAAAATCGTGATTGGATGAACCTTCATAACACTTCCTACGATTCGAGGATATAAGATATTGCCATCTACCTGCTGAACAACAAGCATATAAATCACTGCAATCAGCATTCTATGGGGATCAGTGAATATATTTGCAATAATCATAGGAATCAAACCAATACTTGGCCCCACATAAGGAATTAAATTGGCTACACCAGAAAAAATAGCAAAAACTAAAGCATATTTTAAACCAATAATACTATAGCCAATATAAGCTAAACAACCTATAATGATTGCGTCAATCGAAACTCCACTAATATAGCGAGCAATCGTCGCATTCAAATTCTTTAAGAGGCCTGCAATATGCAAACGATCCCTCTTTAGAATCGTTCTTTCAAGCATGGGCAAGAATTTATGTCCATCTAGTAAGAAATAAACCAAAAAAACTGGAGTCATAATCAAAATCAAAACAGTACTGATAAGAGCTGACAAGACGCTCCCCACACTATTTGATACGCTATTTAGGATCTTTTGAAGAATATCAACATAGGATAAGTTTAACTGCTGAATTGTAGCTTCTACATCCAAATTCTGGAGCGCAGGATAATTAGATAAGTCTATGAGTAAGTCTTGTACTCGACTATAAATAGTTTGACTAGATATAATCAAGCTAGATAACTGATTAATCAAAATAGGTAAGAGATAGACAACACCTATGAGCATTCCCCAGACCAAAGCACACAAGGTAATTAAAATACCAAGTAAACGATTGAGTTTACAGACTTTATTTAAGAAAGTAACAATAGGGTTTGTCAAATAATAAAGAAAGCCCCCTAATAAAAATGGAATCATAATTGTATTAAGCACGCTAACAAAAGGGTTAATCAAAGACCCCATCTGTCTCCATAGGTAAAAGATGATGGTTAAGAGTAAAATTTCTGTGGTCCAAAAAAATAATTTATTTCTACGAAACATGAGTTACCTCCCTCACTCTATTTTACCATATTTTCAAAAAGCTTAACGGATGAATTATTAAAGCAAGAATATTTTTTTTCTTTATGATAGAATAAGACTACTATGAAAAAAATATTTTTAACTTTATTAACTGTCTCCCTTTTAGGAGGTGCTTCTACTGTTGCTGCTCAAGATTTTACCATTGCTGCAAAACATGCCATTGCTGTTGAGGCAAATACTGGTAAAATTCTCTATGAGAAGGATGCGACTCAACCAGTCGAAATTGCTTCTATAACAAAACTGCTTACCGTTTATCTGGTCTATGAGGCTCTAGAAAATGGAAGTATCACACTATCCACCCCAGTAGATATTTCTGATTATCCTTATCAATTGACGACAAACTCTGAAGCCAGTAATGTTCCTATGGAGGCCCGTAATTATACTGTCGAAGAGTTGCTTGAAGCAACTCTGGTATCTAGTGCCAACAGCGCCGCTATTGCCCTAGCTGAGAAAATTGCTGGCTCAGAAAAAAACTTCGTTGATATGATGCGAGCAAAACTCTTGGAATGGGGAATCAAAGATGCCACTGTTGTCAATACAACTGGTCTGAACAACGAGACTCTAGGAGATAATATTTACCCAGGATCTAATAAAGATGATGAAAATAAACTCAGTGCTTATGATGTTGCCATCGTTGCCCGCAACCTCATCAAAAAATACCCACAAGTCTTAGAAATCACCAAAAAACCTTCTTCTACTTTTGCTGGGATGACAATCACTTCAACCAACTACATGTTAGAAGGTATGCCTGCTTACCGTGGTGGTTTTGATGGACTGAAAACAGGAACAACAGATAAGGCTGGAGAGTCTTTTGTTGGTACTACTGTCGAAAAAGGCATGAGAGTCATCACAGTTGTTTTAAATGCAGACCATCAAGACAATAATCCCTACGCTCGATTTACAGCTACATCTTCCCTAATGGATTATATTTCTTCTACATTTACACTTCGCAAAATCGTTCAGCAAGGCGATGCCTATCAAGATAGCAAAGCCCCTGTACAAGATGGAAAAGAAGATACGGTCACTGCAGTGGCCCCAGAGGATATCTATCTAATTGAACGTGTTGGGGGTCAATCTTCCCAATCTGTTCAATTCACACCTAATTCTAAAGCAATCCCAGCACCACTTGAAGCTGGAACAGTGGTTGGCCATTTTACTTACGAAGACAAGGATTTGATTGGTCAAGGTTACATTACCACAGAACGTCCTAGTTTCGAAATGGTTGCAGACAAGAAAATTGAAAAAGCCTTCTTCTTAAAAGTTTGGTGGAATCAGTTTATCCGATTTGTTAATGAGAAATTATAAAAAAATCGCGATTTAAACCGCGATTTTTTTTATTACAAATTCATCTTCAAAGTTCTTGATTTTGAGTAGATCTAATGCTCAATGAAAATCAAAGAGTAAACTAGGAAGCTAGCCGTAGGTTGCTCAAAGCACCGCTTTGAGGTTGTAGATAAAGCTGACGTGGTTTACACTTTGATTTTCGAATAGTATCAAAGTCCTTGATTTTGAGTATATCTAAAATCAAATTTTACCCAACTGACCCTTCCATCTCATAGCTAATCAAGCGGTTCAGCTCAACAGCATACTCCATTGGAAGCTCTTTTGTGAAGGGCTCCACAAATCCCATAACAATCATTTCTGTCGCTTCTGATTCTGACAATCCACGACTCATGAGGTAATACAATTGTTCTTCTGAAATCTTAGAAACCTTAGCTTCGTGTTCCAAAGCAACTTGCGAGTTGTGGATTTCATTAAATGGAATAGTATCTGATGCCGACAAGTCATCCATGATAATGGTATCACATTCAATGTGAGAAACAGATTTCTTAGAGTTCTTGTTAAAGGTTACTTGACCACGGTAGTCAACCTTTCCTCCGCCTTTAGCGATGGATTTAGACACGATAGACGAACTGGTATGTGGAGCATTGTGAATCATCTTGGCACCAGTGTCCTGGTGTTGCCCTGCATTAGCAAAGGCAATAGAAAGCATAGTACCACGCGCCCCTTCTCCATCTAGGCAAACAGATGGGTATTTCATGGTTGTTTTGGCACCCAAGTTTCCATCAATCCACTCAACAGTCGCATCTTTCAAGGCTTTGGCACGTTTCGTTACCAAGTTATAGACGTTGTCAGACCAGTTTTGAATGGTTGTATAACGCATATAAGCTCCTTTTAAGGAAAAGATTTCTACAATGGCAGCATGCAAGCTGTTACTTGAATATGTTGGCGCTGTACAACCTTCAACGTAGTGGACACTTGCTCCCTCATCAACGATAATCAAGGTACGTTCAAACTGACCTGTATTTTCGTTGTTGATACGGAAGTAAGTTTGAAGTGGAATATCCACTTTGACCCCTTTTGGTACATAGATAAAGGTTCCACCTGACCATACTGCCGAATTGAGGGCAGCCAACTTATTATCTGTTGGTGGTACCAACTTAGCAAAGTATTGTTTAAACAAATCTGGGTATTCCTTGAGAGCAGAATCCGTATCTGTAAAGATAATACCTAACTTCTCAAATTCTTCCTTCATGTTATGGTAAACTACTTCGGACTCATACTGGGCAGAAGCTCCAGCAAGATAAGCACGTTCAGCTTCTGGAATCCCAATACGTTCAAAGGTTTCTTTAATTTTTTCAGGAACCTCATCCCAGGAACGAGCTGGTTTATCAGATGGTTTTTGGTAGTAGATCAAGTCATCAAAATCAATCTCTGACAAGTCTGCTCCCCAAGTTTGCATGGGCATTTTTTTGAAGGTTTCATAAGACTTCAAACGGAATTCTAACATCCACTCAGGTTCTCCCTTGGCAGCTGATAGTTCACGAATGACATCCTCATTCAATCCTTTTCCTGTCGATAGGACAGGCTCTACATCATCATGGAAACCAAATTTATATTCACCAAGATCAATTGGTTTTGGTTCTACTCTTTCTTCAGCCATAATATCCTTTCTTTCATTCTTCATTTCTACTGATTCATAAGACAAAAGAAGATCGTCTTATTTGTTATCTTGATTTTCAATTGTTTTCTTAAGGGCATTCCAAGCTAGGGTTGCACACTTGATTCGTTGAGGGAATTTAGCAACACCTGACAAGAAGGCTGCGTCTCCAAGACTATCTTGTCTGTCATCTTTTTGCCCTTGAACCATTTCAGAAAAAATGGTCGCAAGTTCTAAAATTTCTTGTTTGGTTTTTCCTAAAACTGCATCTGTCATCATGCTGGCAGAGGCAGTTGAGATGGTACAACCTGAGTTTAGAAAAGCGATATCTTCCAAACGGTCCTCTGCATCAAACTTGACAGAGAGATTGATGACATCTCCACAGGTCGGATTGTTGAGACTGATTTGCTCAGCGTCTTCTAACTTCCCTTGGTGATGTGGATTTTTCGAATGGTCTGCTACCACTGCCATATAAAGGCTATCTAGTTTAGAAAGTGCCATTGAAAAACTCCTTTGTCTTTTGTAAGGCATCGACTAGCTTATCGCAATCTGCCTTGGTATTGTAGATATAAAAACTTGCACGTGCTGTTGCTGGAACATCCAAATACTGGAGCAAGGGTTGCGCACAGTGGTGACCCGCACGAACTGCCACACCTTCATAATCCAAAGCCGTTGCAAGGTCGTGAGGATGAAGGTCGCCTAGGTTAAAAGCAATGACACCTGAACGTTGAGCCAAGTCCTGTGAACCATAAATAGTCAGTCCTTCAATCTCCTGCAGTTTTGGATAGACGTATGCGATCAATTCCTGTTCATGGGCTTCAATGGCATCCATACCAATCGTTTCCAGATAATCAACTGCAGCAGCAAGTCCGATTGCACCAGCCATATTTGGAGTTCCAGCCTCAAATTTCCAAGGCAATTCCTTCCAACTAGCAGATTGCTCATAGACGAAATCAATCATCTCACCGCCAAATTCAACTGGTGACATTTGTTCCAGATACTTTTCTTTACCGTAAAGAACACCGATACCAGTTGGACCCGCCATCTTGTGACCTGAAAAGGCAAAGAAGTCCACATCCAAGTCCCGGACATCGATCTTCATATGAGGCGTAGATTGAGCTCCATCCACCACCATGATAGCTCCAACTTGATGGGCCAATTGAGTGATTTCCTTGATCGGATTGACCACACCAAGAACATTGGAGGCATGAGCTAGGGAAACAAATTTAACCTTATCAGTCAATTTAGCTCGCAAATCCTCCATATCCAAGACACCGTCCTTGAGATAAACATAGACCAGCTCAGCCCCAGTCTTACGACAGGCTTCCTGCCAAGGAATGATATTGGAATGGTGTTCCATGACAGAAATCAAAACTTGATCTCCCTCAATCAGAATCTCCTCAGCAAAGCGAGCTACCCAGTTGAGACTGGTTGTCGTTCCTCTAGTAAAGAGAACCTCCTTTGTAGACCCTGCATTGATAAACTTAGCAATGGTTTCACGAGCGGCTTCATAGGAAGCTGTTGCCCGTTCTGCCAAGGTATGAACACCGCGATGAACATTAGCATTGTCCTGCTCATAGTAGCGGTTGATTGTTTCCAGAACTGCTAGTGGTTTCTGTGTCGTCGCAGCATTGTCCAGATAGACCAACGGTTCATCGTTGACAATCTGGTCTAAAATTGGAAAATCCTTGCGAATCGCTTCTACATCTAACATCGGCTTCCCCTTAGCGTTTTGACAATTTTTCTTCGATAGTCGCAATCATTTCATCACGAACTTCCTTGACTGGAATCTCAACGATAACGGATCCAAGGAAACCACGAACAACCAAACGCTCTGCAGTTGCCTTATCCAAGCCACGGCTCATGAGGTAGTACATATCTTCTGGATCTACCTGACCGATAGAAGCCGCGTGTCCTGCAGTTACGTCATTTTCATCAATCAAAAGAATTGGATTAGCATCTGAACGCGCTTGGTCTGAAAGCATGAGAACACGACTTTCTTGTTGCGCATCTGCTCCCTTAGCACCCTTGATGATGTGACCGATACCATTGAAAGTCAAAGTTGCTTTTTCAAGGATAACCCCATGTTGGAGGATATTTCCGATTGAGTTGCAGCCATAGTTAGTTACTCGGGTATCAATCCCTTGTACCTGACGACCACTTGAAAGAGCTACAACTTTCAGGTCAGCATGGCTACCGTTACCAAGCAAGTCACTATCAAAGTCTGCAACGACACTTCCTTCGTTCATGACACCGATTGCCCAGTCAATACTTGCATCGTTGCCTAATTTACCACGACGGCTAATATAGGCAGTAACGTTTTCACCTAGACGGTCGATAGCCGCAAACTTGACTTGAGCACCAGAACGTGCAATGACTTCTACTGTGATATTAGCAGTTGCTTTGGCACTTCCTTCACCGCGTGACTCTAAACGCTCCAGATAACTAATCTTAGAATTTTTACCAGCGATAATCATAATATGCTTGTTAAACGGCACATCGCTATCGCTGTCTTGATAGAAAATTCCTTCGATTGGTTCTTTAATCTCAACATTATCAGGAATGTAGAGAACAGCACCACTATTGAAATAAGCTGTATGGTAGGCTGCCAACTTATCATCGTCATACTTGACAGATGACATGAAGAATTCTTCGATCAGCTCTGGAATTTCTTCTAAAGCTGAATGGAAGTCTGTAAAGACGACACCCTGTTGAGCCAACTCAACTGGAATTTGCTCAAAAACAGTTTGCGTTCCTACTTGCACCAACTTCAAGTGGTTATCTAAAGCTGTGAAATCTGGAACATTTACTGATGGCTCGCTTTCTGTAATCGTTCCATCACCCAGATTCCAACGGTGGAATTTGACACGCTCAATAACTGGTAATTCTAAACTCTCAATCTTATCAAAAGCTTTTTGACGGAGGTCAGCCAACCAGCTTGGTTCAGCGTGCATTTCTGAAAAAAGTTTAATATTTTCTTTAGTCATTTACTTCTCCTAAAAGATACGAGGGAATTACAATTCTTCCTTGTAGTCGTAGCCAAGTTCTTCAGCTAGTTTTGCGTATCCTTCACGCTCCAAACGCGCAGCCAATTCTGGACCACCAGAAAGGACAACACGCCCTTCCATCATCACGTGTACCACATCAGGTGTGATGTAGTTCAAAAGACGTTGGTAGTGAGTGATGATCATAGCACCAAAGCCTTCACCACGCATAGCATTCACACCTTTAGAAACAACTTTAAGGGCATCAATATCAAGACCTGAGTCAATCTCATCCAAAAGAGCAAAAGTTGGTTCCAGCATCAAGAGTTGAAGAATTTCATTACGTTTTTTCTCACCACCAGAGAAACCTTCGTTGAGGTAACGCTCTGCCATTTCTTCTTTCATGTTGAGCAATTCCATTTTTTCATCTAGCTTAGTAATAAACTCACGAACTGAAATCTTCTCATCATCTTCTTTACCAGCATTCATAGCGGCACGAAGAAACTCAGCGTTAGTAATACCAGGAATTTCTGATGGGTATTGCATAGCAAGGAAAAGTCCCATACGCGCACGCTCATCCACTTCCAACTCAAGGATGTTTACGCCATCAAACAAAACTTCACCTTTAGTTACTTCATAGTTTGGATTTCCCATGATAGCGGCAGAAAGAGTCGATTTACCTGTACCATTTGGTCCCATGATAGCGGCAATTTCTCCTGTTTTCAGGGTCAGGTTCACCCCTTTTAAAATTTCTTTTCCTTCAATCTCAACGTGAAGATCTTTGATTTCTAATACTGACATGATAGTTCCTTTCTTTTTCAAGACCTTTACAGTGCTTACTAGAAACATACTTGATTTCCCTAGAAAGTACGGTAATACTCAATGAAAATCAAAGAGCAAACTAGGAGGCTAGCCGCAGGTTGCTCAAAGCACCGCTTTGAGGTTGCAGATAAAGCTGACGTGGTTTGAAGAGATTTTCGAAGAGTATAAAAGGTCTATAAATATACTTTTATAGTATAACAAAAAAAAGCCTAAAAGGCTTTGATTTTGTCTGGAAGCTGAGGGCTAGTCTTTCCTATTAAAATGCTGATCGATGACATCAACGATTTTGCCCATCACATAACTGACTCGGAAATTTCTGAAGAGTAAAATTGCCCAAAAGGCTGCCATAATATAGCGACCAGTCATCCAAGCTTCATTGAAAAAATAGGTCTCAGCAGCTGTAAACAGCGCCATAATAATAAATTGTTGTTTATTCATAAACTTATTGTATCATGAAATCTTTCTTTAGTCTTCCTCTACCTTCACTTTATCAGCCAAAAATTCAAATCCTTCTGGAATCAGACTTTCTTCTGCTTCTTTTTCAGTTTGAGAAGATTTGGCTTTAGCTGAAAAGGCTGCGCGAACTTCTTTCCATTCCTCCATGGAAATGGCTAAAATCTCAGGTGAAAAACCTGCTGCCTGACTGAGAATGTTGCCAAACATAGTGTTGAGATTGTCTCGTTTCATGGTTTGACCAGCATTGAAGTTAGATTCAAAAGCAAGAATGGCATGGTGTTCATTGGCTGCAACCGGTTGAGAACCAACTAGTAGAGCCTTATCAGGACCTCCAAGACTTTCAATCACCTCTCCCCAGGCATTCTGCAAGCGAATCAGATTTTGACGTGCTAAATCAGGATTTTCGACAGCCTCTTGTAAGATAGATTGAACTTTATTGCGATCCACACGATAGACTGTCTTGCCTGTTGCTGGGCGACTAGGAGTTGGACTAGTTGGCTTGGGCACAGTTCCCACATTGGCGAGTTCTTGTTTGAGACGTGTCACTTCCTGTCTCAGTGCAGAAATTTCATGTTCAACTGCACCAGAAAGAGCTAGTTCAGGATTAATCTCCGCTAAACGAATAGTCATCATCTCAGCATAAATCTTGGGCTGCAAACTAGACTTAATATCTGCTAAACTCACTGTCGCTAAGCGAATCATTTCAAACAGATTTTCTTGAGGAAGTGCCAAATTTTCTACAAAGACTGGACTATGATGAGTATTTTCTCCCCCTGTTTGAACAATTAACAAGTCTCTTAAATAGTGCAAAAGATCGGTCACAAAACGAGTCATGCTCTTACCATTGTCAAAGAGAAGATTTAAGCAAGCTAATGCTTTGGGAACATCCTGCTGGGACAAGGCAGCCACATAATCATCTAAGGCTGATAGGCTAATAGTGCCAGTAATTTCTTCAGAGATGGCAGTCGTCAGCTCATTTCCCTGTGTCAAACTCAGGGCTTGATCCAAAATAGACAAGGCGTCTCGCATTCCACCTTCAGCCCGTCTGGCAATGATTTCCACAGCCTCTGGCTCAGAACTGATATTTTCTTTTTCTAAGATATAGCGGATATGTTCCTTAATATCCTGTGTTTTAATCGATTTAAATTCAAAACGTTGGACACGGGATAGAATAGTGGCAGGAATCTTGTGCAATTCAGTAGTAGCCAAAATAAAGACCACATTCTGTGTTGGCTCTTCCAACGTCTTTAGAAGGGCATTAAAAGCCCCTGTAGACAGCATGTGAACCTCATCTATGATGTAAACCTTATAACGAGCAAGGCTAGGCGCATAGGTAGATTTATCACGAATTTCGCGAATTTCATCCACCCCATTATTAGAGGCTGCATCCATTTCAATGACATCTTCTAAACTACCGTCCGTCACTGCCTGACAAATATAGCAGTTATTACAAGGTTCACCACCCACTTGATTGGGACAGTTCATAGCTTTGGCAAAAATCTTAGCTACACTGGTTTTTCCCGTTCCACGTGGACCAGAAAAAAGATAGGCATGACTTATTTTCTCTTGTTCTACTGCTTGTTTAAGAGTCTTAGCCACAACTTCTTGACCAACCAACTGGGAGAAGTTTTGACTTCTATATTTTCGATAAAGTGCTTGATACATTAAGATTTTTCCCCAAACATTGTAAAGTCCCATGCTGTCTTTTCAAGCAAAATAGCGACAAATTGTTCCAAATAATCTCGATCCATTGCATCGTAATCCTCAATCTCTGAAGAATCCAGATCCAGAACTCCAAGTAGTTGGCCATTCTTTATCATCGGCACCACAATTTCACTTTTAGCTAGACTATCACAAGAAATATAGTTGGGATAGGTCCTTACATCACCAACCAGGACTGTTTCCTGCAACTCAGCAGCTTCACCACATACGCCCTTGCCTAGTGCAATACGGATACAGGAAACACCTCCTTGGAAGGGACCTAAAACCAATTCCTTTCCATCGAACAAATAAAAACCTGCAAATACGGTATTAGGAAAACGTGATTTTATGAGAGCACTGGCGTTGGAAAGATTAGCCAAAACATTGGTTTCGCCTTCCAATAGGAAGGACAATTCTTCATTTAACATTTGATAACGTGATTGTTTTTCTGATTTTAACATAGAACTATTATATCAAAAAAGGAGCAGAGACAAAAGAAAAAATCCCTTGTTTAGTAAACAAAGGATTTTGTGAATTTTCAATTTGATTAAAGTTCGATATCACCAAACAAATCAGCCATTGAAAATCCTGTTTGTGTTTCTGGAAGTTCGAAATCACGCTTCTCTTGACGTCTTGGACGACGTGGACGAGCAGCACGTTTTTCTTCTTTTTGTCCTTCTTCTTGAGCTGGACGTTCTTCAAGAGCTTTAATAGAAAGTGATACACGCTCTGCATCTGCGTTAACTTCAAGAACTTTAACTTGAACTTCTTGACCAACTTTAAGAGCTTCTTTTGGATTTTCAATACGTTTGTGTGAAATTTGTGATACGTGAACAAGTCCATCGATACCTGGCAATACTTCAACAAATGCACCGAAGTCAGTCAAACGTTTAACTGTTCCTTCTACTACATCACCTTTAGCCAATTTTTGCTCAACACCATCCCATGGTCCTGGTACTGTTGCTTTAAGTGAAAGTGATACACGTCCTTCTTCTTCGTTAAGATCAAGGATTTTCACTTCAATTTCTTCACCAACAGTTACAACTGATTTTGGTGAAACGTTACGTTCATGTGACAATTCAGTCAAGTGAACCAATCCGTCAACACCACCAAGGTCGATGAAAGCACCGAAACTTGTGATACGAGCAACTTTACCAGTTACAACATCACCAACAGCAAATTTACCAAATACTTCAGCGCGAGCTGCTGCTGTAGCTGCTTCAACAACTTCACGACGTGAAAGGATGAAGCGGTTTTCTTTAGCATCAACTTCTTTGATTTTAGCGTCAAATTCTTGACCTACAAAACGCTCAGTGTTACGTACGAAACGAGTATCCAACATTGAAGCTGGGATAAATCCACGAACACCTTCAAATTCTACTGAAAGTCCACCTTTAACGGCACGAGTTCCTTTAACAGTAACAACTTCTTCTTCGCGACCAACAAGTTTGTCCCATGCTTTGCGAGCTTCAAGGCGTTTTTTAGATACAAGGTATGTAACTGTATCAGTATCTTTACCAACTACTTGACGAAGTACAAGAACATCCAATACTTCTCCTACTTTAACAAAGTCATTGATATCTGCATCGCGATCGTTTGTCAATTCGCGAAGAGTCAAGACACCTTCAACACCAGTTCCAGAGATTGCAACGTTAGCTTGAGTCGCATCAACTGTCAATACTTCAGCACTAACAACATCACCAGTCTCAACTTGGCTAACGCTATTTAGCAAATCTTCAAATTCGTTCATCTAAAAAATCCTCCAACAATCAAGTTTTTTCTTAAACTTGACATACTTATAATTTTTTTCCTAAGCACTCGCAAGGACATGTTCATATCGTTCACGTCTTTCAATTATAAAAATAAAATACCCTAAGATATTTTGCTTTTTATCTTGATTATTACCTAAGAACTGGGGTAGCTGGATTCGAACCAACGCATGAGGGAGTCAAAGTCCCTTGCCTTACCGCTTGGCTATACCCCATTGATGAAATGGAGAGAGAGGGATTCGAACCCCCGAACCCGAAGGAGCGGATTTACAGTCCGCCGCGTTTAGCCTCTTCGCTATCTCTCCTACAATCAACATGGACTATTATATCATGAAAATTTCAAAAAAACAAGACTTATTTTGCTAAATTATAATTTTCAATCAAAATTTCCACAGCTTTTTCCAATTTTTTATAAAAACTATCGACATTCCCATTCTTTATGATGGCAAATTGTCCCTCTAATTCGGCAATTTCTCCGATAACTTTTTTACCAATGATCAAGGTATAGCCTTCAAAACTGTCTTTTCCTACATTAACTTTGGCATCTGCTACTTGAATTTCGATTTTTTTATCTTTCTTACTCATTTCATACCTCTCTTCACTTTTTCTATTGTACAAGAAAATCCTAAAACTAGCAAGAAAAAACTCTATATCAGGCTTGTCTGATATAGAGTTTTATGTAAACAACCTCAATCGATTTAGCATAGCTAATAGTTAGTAAACAAGCATAATTGACTATCCTTTTTAGGTTATCAGTGAGTCTCACCACCTACTAACTGCAAATCCTTATCTTTGTAGTCTACAATAGCTTCAATAGCTACCTCTATGCCTCTTACAATATCGCATAGACTCATTCCTGCAGTATTCGGCTTATTTACTACTTGTTCCATCATATATGGAATATGCATGAAACCTGCTCTCATATTAGGGAATTTTTTATCCACTAAATAAAGAGCTTGGTACATCAAATGATTGCAAACAAAGGTTCCTGCACTATTGGACACAACTGCTGGAAGTCCCTGTTTTTTAATAGCTTGTACCATCGCTTTGATAGGTAAACTACTAAAATAGGCCGATGCTCCATCAATACGAATCGGTGTATCAATTGGTTGATTGCCTTCGTTATCAGGTATGCGAGCATCATCTTGATTAATAGCCACTCGTTCAGGTGTTAAGCCGGTCCTGCCGCCTGCTTGTCCAATACAAAGTACAGCATCTGGTTGATATCGTAATATTTCTGCCTCTAAAACTTCTGACGACTTATAAAAAACCGTTGGAATTTCTACCCAGCGAACTTCGGCCCCATTAATCTCAGATGGTAATAATTTTACAGCCTCCAAAGCTGGATTAATCTTTTCACCTCCAAAAGGATTAAAACCTGTAACCAATATTTTCATTTTATTTTCCTTTACTAAAATGCGAGAAAGTACATTAAGAATATGTGAATAACAATCATTACTAGAGCAACACCTGCTTGAGCCTTTATAACGCCATTCTGATCTTTCATATCCATCAATGCTGCTGGTAGAGCGTTAAAATTAGCAGCCATTGGGGTCAATAAGGTCCCACAATAACCTGCTGTCATGGCAAGAGCACCAGCCACAATTGGATTAGCTCCTAGAGTAAATACAAAGGGAACTCCAACACCTGCTGTAATAACGGTGAATGCTGCAAAAGCATTTCCCATAATCATTGTGAATAGAACCATTCCAAGAACATAGGCCAAAACTCCTATAAAGCGACTATCTGAAGGAACAATACCGCTAATCAGATGAGAGATAACATCACCAACACCTGCTACAGTAAAAATAGCCCCCAAAGCCCCTAATAATTGAGGAACAATCCCACTTGTTGAAACTTGCTGAGTCATTCGATTATTTTCTGATAACAGACTCTTAGGGTGACTATTGGTAATCACAAGAACAGAAATTGTAGCAAACAAGGCGGCAAGGCTAATCGAAATCTTGCTAAATTCTGGAATCATTTGCGCTAAGACCAACGCAAGTATTGCCATCAGCATAACTGGAATAAAAATTTTATTTTTCAACCTGTTAGATTCAATATTGGCTTTCATTTCATCTAAGGATGGCAAGGTTCCGATACGGACTTGCTTAAACAATGTTAACAGCGATAATAGGATTACAATAATACCAATACTCATATTTGGCATATAGGAACCACCTATAAACGTAATAGCCAATAGAGTCCAAAATCCAGATGTCCCAAGTCTAACTGGGTTTGTTTTATCTTTATAACTACAATAGGCTGTATGGAGAAATTGACAACCAATCACAATATAGGTCAACTCTAATAGTTGCTTTGCCAACTCTGTCATTTTTGTTCTCCTCCCCTAGTCTTTTCTGATGTCAATTTTTTATCAAATAAATAATTGTAAATCCCCACTACAATAAGTGTTATAACAGCAACAATAATAGATGCAGAAGCAATCCCTGCATAATTGCTTTCATAGCCTAACTGATCTAATGTTCCCCCTATCAAGAGGACTCCCCCAGCACCTACAAACGTATTTTGAGCAAAGAAATTTCCAAAATTTTCATTTGCAGCCGCACGCGCTTTTATTGCCTCATCTTCAACCTCTGTTAACTTTCTACCTAATTGAGACTCTGCTGCTGCTTCTCCCATAGGTTGAACCAAAGGTCTGACAAACTGAGGGTGTCCTCCTAGACGAATTGAAAAGAAACCAGCTAACTCTCGAATAAAGAAATAAACTGTATAGAAGTTTCCAACTGTCAGACCTTTAATCTTTCGAATCAAATCAATTGATCGTTGCTTGAGTCCAAAGGTTTCTGACAGCCCCACAAGAGGCAAGGTAACCATAAAAATCGTGAGCACTCGCTGATTGCTAAATTCTTTTCCCAAAATCTCCAAAAATTCAACAAGAGAAACACCTGAAACTAAAGCTGTAACCAAACCAGCTAAGACTACTGTTGCAATTGTATCAAACTTTAAAATAAAACCCACAACAATGATTGCTATTCCTATTAGCTTAATCCACTCCATATCAAACTCCTTTATATCTAAAATGACAGTATTTTTAAAATTTTATCAAGAGCAATACCATTCCTTATTTAATATGCTTTTCTAGTTCTTTTTGGTATTTGCTATTGGATTCCAATTTTTCTTTTTGCCATTTTTTAAGAGCTTCGTCATATTCTTTTGTTGTAACAATATCTTTTTGCAATTTCATTCCTTTAAAGATATATGGATCCCCCTTAATACCAACTTGTGAGTATGGTTTTGAGAATGGTACTACGTTACTTACAACTGGAGAACCACCAGATGAAGCTGTTGGCATCAATAATGAACTACCTGTCAACCAAGCTTGAGCTTTGGCATATTTTTCATATCTCTTCTCTAGGTCAGTGGTCTCAGAAACAGCATCTTCTAACAATTTCTTATATTGATCCAAACCAAGTTTAGCTACAACATCCTTATCTTTTCCTTTTGTAATACCAAGGTGTTTCATGGCAGAACCAGATTTTGGATCCATAATATTCAAGTAAGACGCTGGATCTTGATAGCTTGGAGCCCATCCTGTACTGTTCAAATCATAATCTTTTTGAGAAGGAACACGCGCTTGTGATGTAATCGTTTCTTTTTCATTATCTGTCATTTGAAGTACATCGATGACAACATTTTCAGCACCAAGAGTTGATTCAATAGACTGTTTGAAAGAGTTGCTTTGTTGCACGGCGATAGTATCTGTTTGTTCAACCGGGACATCCAAGTGAATTGGGAAGGTTACCCCTTTAGATTCCAAGTCTTTCTTAGCTTTTTCGAAAGCAGCTTTAGCCTTGTCAGGGTTATAGATAGAATCCTTACCGTCAACTAGCTCAACACCTTTCCATTGGTCCCCATAGTTCACCAACTCTGCTTGAGCGATTTGACCAAAGTTCTTACCACCTGCTTGTACGAAGTTATCTGGAACAAGGCTGTTACGAATAATCTTGTCCGCACCATCTTCACCGTTTAGCTGGGCAGCATAAGAATGACGGTTGAAGGCAAAGTTGATAGCCTGACGGAAGTCCTTATTAAGCATCGCTTCTTTTGTAGAAGTCTTTTGCTCTTCGCTTGTTTTCGCAGTTTTATTGTATGACTGACGATTTACGTTAAAAGTAAAGTAATAACTGCTTGAGTCCTGTGGGCTATAAGTGATTTTATCTCCGTATTCTTCCAAAGTTGAAGCAAAGTTTGAACTACTTGGGAAGAGACGGGCTGTCGTATAAGCACCAGAGGAGAAGCTACGGATCAAAGACTCCTAATCTGAACCATCGTAGTAGGTCAATTTAATCTTCTCAATTTTAACATTTTCTTTATCCCAGTAATTTGGATTTTTTTCATATTCAATCAAAGATTTAGAAGTCAATGTTTTTAAGAAATAAGGGCCATTGTAGAGAATACCTGCTGGGCTAACCTCTCCGTAATTCTTTCCAGATGCCTTTAAAAACTCTTCATTTACAGGTAACATCGTCGCTGTTGTAACTTTTGAATTCCAGAAACTTTCTGGCGCATTCAATGTATACTCAACTGTGTAGTCATCCAAAGCTTTAACACCAACTGTAGAGAAATCATTGGTTTCACCAGTCATGTAGGCGTCCAAGCCCTTGATGGAATTTTGGATGAGAGAGACACCGTCTGACTTACCATCAGCCACGTGTTTTAGTCCTGTCACAAAGTCATGGGCTGTTACTTCTGCATATTCTTCACCCTCAGAAGTGTACCATTTCACTCCCTTACGAAGTTTATAGGTATAAGTCAATCCATCTTTTGAGACAGACCAATCCTCAGCCAAGGAAGGAATAACATTACCATATTTATCATTTTCCATCAAACCATCAACGACATTCCCGATAATATCTGTTGTGGATGTACGCGTTGCTATGCTGTAGTCCAAGGATGCTGGATCCACTGCATAAACATAAGAAAATGTTGTCGGAGCATCTGCTTCTTTATCAGCTTTTCCACAGGCTGCTAAAAGAGCTGTTGTGCTTAGGATAAGTCCTGTTGTTAAAATCCACTTTTTTGATTTCATAAAAATCTCCTTTAATATATTTTTAATCTACTTTCACAATCCAACCTTCTGGCGCTGGAATATCACCAAACTGAATTCCTGTCAGTTCATCATAGAGTTTACGCGTCACAGGACCTACTTCTGTTTCACTATAGAATACATGAAAATCATCACCGTGCTGAATACCTCCAATTGGAGAAATAACCGCTGCTGTACCACAGGCACCTGCCTCTACAAAACGGTCAAGATTATCAATTGGAACATCACCCTCAATAGGAGTTAATCCCAAGCGATGTTCTGCCAAATAAAGCAAGGAATACTTGGTAATAGATGGCAAGATAGATGGACTCAATGGTGTTACAAATTCATTATCAGCTGTAATTCCAAAGAAATTAGCTGATCCGAC
Organism: Streptococcus sp. 1055; assembly: GCF_013276815.1. Taxonomy (NCBI): domain Bacteria; kingdom Bacillati; phylum Bacillota; class Bacilli; order Lactobacillales; family Streptococcaceae; genus Streptococcus; species Streptococcus sp. 1055. The sequence goes on from NZ_VMLT01000111.1 coordinate 26,928, forward strand.
TTCTTCAATCTTTGTATGAGTTGATGGGTCCAGATAGATAACATCTGAGAAATGGCGTGACTTGGCCATTTTTCCTGGTAAGAGACTTGCAGCATAGTTTCCACCAACCTTAGCCGCACCTGTACCATTTGGAGCTGCACGGTCGTATTCATCCTGAATCAAGAAGTTGGTTGGGACCAAACCACCCTTAAAGTAATTTCCAACTGGCATAGCAAAGATGGTGAAAATGTACTCTTCTGCCGGTTTTACCCCGATAATATCTCCGACACCAATCAAAAGAGGGCGAAGATAGAGGGTTCCACCTGTTCCGTATGGTGGTACGTATTCTTCATTCGCACGGACAACTGCTTTACAAGCTTCTACAAACATGTCTGTCGGAACTTGTGGCATCAAGAGACGGTCACATGTCCGTTGCAGGCGTTTGGCATTTTCATCAGGACGGAACAGTTGAATACTGCCATCCTTAGTACGATAAGCTTTCAAACCTTCAAATGCTTGTTGTCCATAGTGGAGACTTGGAGAAGACTCTGAAATATGCAAAGTTGCATCCTCTGTAAGCTCTCCTTGATTCCATTGTCCATTTTTAAAATGAGCAATATAGCGATAAGGTAATTTCATATAGGAGAAACCAAGGTTTTCCCAATCAATCGTTACTGTCATATTCCACTCCTTATTCTAAAAACCTATTTCTTATATTCTACACTTTTTTTCTAAAATAGCAAGTATATTTTGTAATTTTCAGAAAATTTCTTCAATAAAAAGAACCAGCTCTTAGAACTGATTCTTCATTTCACTTATTTAGCTTCAGTAAATACTTCTTTAAGATAAGCGTCAAAAACTTCTTCATCTGAAATCGTGTCAGAAATGAAGCTTCCATTGCTAGTGCGTTCTGACAAGTTCAAGTCTTGCAATCGGCTTTCATAGATTGTTCCTTTATTAGATTGGATAAGCAAAGTTTGATCGTTCCCGTCCACTTCCGTACTGAAGAGATCACCAACAAAGCCTTGTTCTGCAACCGCTCCTGCAAAGAAGACACGGTGCGGTTTGTTTTTCAACTCACGCAAAACTTGTAAACCACGTTTGGCACGGCTGGTTGCTGGAATTTCCTCAATAGAAACACGTTTCAAGCTTCCACGCTGAGTCAAGAGATAGAAGGATGAGGTATTACAGATAAAGGCCGATTGGAGGACATCATCTTCTTTCAGGTTCATAGCCTTGACACCTGCAGCCTTGGCACCAACAACCGGAACATCTTCGATATTGAAACGCAGAGCATAACCGTTTTGGCTAATCAAGAGAACATCATCCAGTTTAATCGGAGCTACTGCCACAATCTGGTCTGTCTCGTCTTTGAGCTTAGCATACTTGACAGACTTAGACTTGTAGGTCCGCCATGGAGTGAATTCTTTGCGTTCTACACGCTTGATTTGACCGAAACGAGTCGCCGCAAAGTAAGTTGTCGCATCATCAAACTGATCCACAACTTCAACATAAAGGATTTCTTCATTCGTTTCAAAATTGGTAATAGTTTGGCTCAAATGCTCGCCGATATCCTTCCAACGAATATCTGCTAATTCATGGATTGGTCTGTAGATGACATTTCCAAGAGTCGTGAACATCAAGAGATGCTGGGTGGTCTTGGCAGATTGAACAAAGATTAAACGGTCATCATCACGTTTGCCAATTTCTTCCAAGGTGGAAGCCGCAAAGGAACGTGGACTGGTACGCTTGATGTAACCTGCCTTGGTCACGCTGACGTAGGTATCTTCCTCAGCGATAAGACTAGCTGTATCAATCTCAATTGCTTTCGCAGTGTCTTCTAAAGAACTCAAACGAGGAGTTGCAAATTTCTTCTTGACCTCACGAAGTTCTTTCTTCATGAGATTGTACATAGTCCTTTCATCACCAATAATAGCCGCCAGCATAGCAATCTTCTCACGAAGCTCTGCTTCTTCTTCCTGCAAGACAACCACATCGGTATTGGTCAAACGGTACAGTTGCAAAGTTACGATAGCCTCAGCCTGTTCTTCCGTAAAATCATAGCTAACTTTGAGGTTTTCCTTGGCGTCCGCCTTATTCTCAGAAGCACGGATAAGAGCAATGACTTCATCCAAAATCGAAATCACACGAATCAAACCTTCGACGATATGGAGACGTTTCTCAGCCTTTTCTTTGTCAAAGCGTGAACGCGCCAAAATCACTTCTCGACGGTGAGCGATGTAGCTAGACAAGATTGGAACAATCCCAACCTGACGAGGTGTGAAATTGTCAATCGCCACCATATTAAAGTTGTAGTTGATTTGTAGGTCGGTGTACTTAAATAAGTAGTTGAGAACAAGCTCAGTATTAGCGTCTTTCTTAAGTTCGATAGCGATACGAAGACCATCACGGTCAGACTCATCACGAACCTCAGCAATCCCAGCTACCTTGTTATTAACACGAACATCATCGATTTTCTTGACTAGATTGGCCTTATTGATTTCATAAGGAATCTCAGTAATAACGATTTGTTCCTTACCACCTTTTAGCTTTTCAATTTCAGTCTTGGAACGAACAACCACGCGCCCTTTCCCAGTCTCATAAGCTTTCTTGATTTCATCACGACCCTGAATAATAGCCCCTGTAGGGAAGTCTGGTCCAGGCAAGAATTCCATGAGTTTATCAATCTTTGCAGTTGGGTGGTCAATCATGTAAACTGCAGCATCTATGACCTCAGCTAAATTATGGGGAGGAATGTCTGTGGCATAACCAGCCGAAATCCCAGTCGAACCATTGACCAAGAGGTTTGGAAAGGCTGCTGGCAAGACCGTTGGTTCTTTCTCCGTATCGTCAAAGTTCCATGCAAAAGGAACTGTATTTTTCTCGATATCCTGAAGAAGGTAGCCTGCAATTTCAGACAAACGTGCCTCAGTATAACGCATAGCCGCAGGAGGATCTCCGTCCATAGAACCGTTATTACCGTGCATTTCAACTAGAATCTCACGATTTTTCCAGTTCTGTGACATACGAACCATGGCATCATAGATAGAAGAATCCCCGTGTGGGTGGAAATTCCCCATGATGTTCCCGACTGACTTGGCCGACTTACGGTAGCTCTTGTCAAAAGTATTGCTATCCTTATTCATAGAATAAAGAATACGGCGCTGAACCGGCTTCAAGCCATCACGAATATCTGGCAAAGCCCGGTCTTGAATAATGTACTTGGAGTAGCGACCAAAGCGCTCTCCCATGATGTCCTCCAGGGACATGTTTTGAATGTTAGACATAAGATACAAAGCCCATAAAATACCAAGTGAAAATAGAAAATTCTTGAAGTAAGCAAGCTCACCAGAGAATTTATCTTTTTCACGCATCATTTAGGGCGTGTTCAACTCCTTTCAAAGAATATAGAGTAGGTTTTTACAGAAAAAGTGTTCAGTTAAGATATAAAGGGACGATTCGGCTTGCCGAAAATTTCTATAGAAAAATAGGAAATAGATGCAAGAATTCAACGAACCCAAGGCGATTTCTCTTTTTTCCTAAGTCTCAGTCCCGTGTTCAGTTACTATAAGTAACCAAACGACCCTTTCTGTAGTTTAAAATACGTTGCTTAATTATTTAGCGATTAGGAAGTCTCTCCTCAGCATATCTCATCATCTTCTCAGCTACTTCCTTATCGTAATCAAATCCCATCTTTTGAGCAAGGGATTGAGCTTCTTGGTGGAAAAGTTGCATCGTAGCAAACAATGACTGAGTAAGTTTCTCTACACTTGAAAAATCAAGGAGAGCAGAGATTTCCTTCTCTTTCTCTGTAGGTAAATACTTGAAAAGATACTTGTAGTTCTTGCCAATATCGACTGTTCCCCTATCACTTGCAACCTGCCAAGCCAAAATTTTCAAGAATTCTTGTTGACAAATGCCGTAGAGATGGTCCGTCGCATAGATGACTTGATGGCGACAAATTCCTTTGACTACGTAAGCTGATACCCACCAAAATTCATTACAGGAATTTTTAAAATCTGTCTCAGTAGCTGGATGTATCCAGAAACGCTGAGGACTGGGAGAATAGGACTCAAATAAGCCCTTCTTATCTTCTAAAACTATGAATTCCGCTTCGCTATCTACCCACTCCTTGATATGCTCTTTAGGGCAGAGGGTTAAATCAATCCGATTGCCATCTTCAAAGAGCATGAGATAAAGACGACGGTGACCAAGCAGGACATGCTGCTCGATAATGCGTTTGCCAAACTGGTCTAGCCAAGAAAGGGCACTCTTCAAATTATCTAAATCATCCACGACATAGACCACGTCATAGTCTTGAAATTCATCTTTTGGGGCCTTTGGGTTTGTCCGTGAACCAGACATGGCGACAGCCTCGACTTTTAGACTTTTTGCGGTTTGTAAAATTAAATCAAACATCTCGGTTTCAGTTCTCATGGGAATACCTGCCTTTTTAGTAAAAACTCTTGATTCTGTATAGGACATGTCTATAAAGCGGACTGTCTGCTGGAACTTTTTCATTATCAAATTCTTTGACAAATTCCATGCCTACCTTTTGCATGACTTTTTGCGAAGGGAGATTGAGTAAGGATGTAAAGGAGTAAACTTCTGACAAGCCAGCTTGCTGGAAAGCGAAGTCTAGACAGGTTTGGGCAACCTCTGTCGCATAACCACTATTCCAAAACTCTTTTCGCAAACGCCAGCCGATTTCTACAGCTTCTTTTCCAGCAATCCGAATGGTGCAGACCTACCAAGCCGATAAACTCCTGATTGTCTAAGTCACTCAGGGACAAACTTTTTACTTCATTTACTTTTTTCATTTTTCTTTTTGAATATTTTTGTGCCAGTCTCTCCCATGAGACAGGCAAACTGACTTTTTTTCTGTCAGTCACTTTTTTGAAAATAAATCGCTGGCAAGTTTTTAGTCAACAATTTTTAATTTATTTCTTGATTGTGAAAAATGCAGATTATCTGAATAAAATATTCTTTCAATACCTTTATTAGGAGTACTAACTGAATAGTTTAAATAATATAGTTCAGAACGATATTCTTCGTACATCTTTTCTATACTTTTATGAATATCATAAGTTAATATCCATTTTTTATCTTTCATATAATCCTTGATTGTTTTTGATAACCTAGAATGATCATCATGGTTATAAAAATTTGTATATAAACCTGGTCCTTTAGTATAATAAGGTGGATCAAAAAAAGTAAATGAATTTTTTGTTTTAGAAATTGACCTTTTAATAAACTGCTCAGCATCCATATTAAAAAGTTTAATCTGTTTTTTATGCTTAGATATTTCAAGAATTTTGTTTATTATATCTGATTTACTGAATCGACAATCTAGTTTGTATTTTCCATTCTGATTTTTACCACCAATAACCCCAGCTTTTATAATACCAGATCTATTTGTTCTATTAAGAAATAAAGTTGAAAAACCCAGAAGTAGTAAATCAGAAACATTTTTTTTATTATCTTGAATTGATTTCTGAATTTTCCACTCATCTATTGTTATGTCAGTATTTTCTATTTTATCAATCAACTCTTCAGTCAAATAAAGAACAGAGTACCAAAATGCATAGATAGATTTATCATAATCATTTACAATAATCTTTTCTACATCTCCAAGTAGCAAAAGTTTCATAGCAACTCCCGCTCCTCCCATATAAGGCTCAATATAAGTATGGCAATTATTTTCTTTAATCAATTCTTTAACGAATTCATAAACCTGAGTTTTCCCCCCAGGGTATCTTAATGGCGTATAGGTCTTACCTGACATATCATCACCTCATCTCTTATTGATAAAATTATACCCCTTTTTTAAGTAACTTCCAAATTATAATCTAGGAAGTTTAACATTATCAGCTACATAGTTAAACGCTTTTTCAAATTGTACCTGAAATTCTTGAACTTTTTCAGGATTATTTTTTGCCCAATATTTGACTGGATTATTGTTGTACTTCCAATGAACTTTTTCTTTATTAAACCATTTTTTCCACACTTTTCTTTCAGCTATATTCTTAAACTCTCCATTAACTTGTTTATATTCCGATTCATAAGTTCCATTCTTAATTGATTGAATAACTTGGTAAATTGGATTATTCATAAAAACACTATGATTATAATTCTTTGCTGTTTTCCAATAATCTGAGTTATTATCATCAAGAATATCAAAAATAAATTCCTCTGGATTACATTGAAGGTCATTAGTAGGCAAAGTAATAAAATTTCTATAATCGTTTATATTTGCTTCAACATCTCCATCTAAGCAAACTATCGAATTCTTAGAAAATTCTGTTACTTTAGATTTATACAAGTGTATATAATTGGTACATGATAAAGTTGTATTTGACATGAAGTGTAATGAATTTTTAATTGAATGGTTATTACTATTCTTCAAAGAATGTATTAAGCCTTCAAAAACATATTGAGCCTCAGCATCTTCAAAATAAATCTTGATACTATCAGTAATTTTCTGTTCATTAGCTTGTGCCAACAACATATTTTTAAAATCAATTAAATATTTCATCTCTGATAACGTAGTTGTTGAATTGTCTTCAGAACTAATATCGGAAGAAAATAGTTTTATATCATGATTAGTACGTTGGTTCGATATTTTCAGTTTTTCACAATGTTCCAATAAAGTCAACGAATGTGAAGTGGCAAAAATTTGCACGTCAAAACTTCTTGCTTTTTGAAAGAGTATATCTAATAATTTATTCTGAGCGGCTGGATATAATGTCGCATCTATTTCATCAATAAGTAATATCCCACCCTTGTAATCATTAGGAAAATCATTTTTTAATTTCTTAAATGAATACAAAGCTAATAAAATTTGCCCAATATTATCTTCCCCTGATGAAATCATTTCAATAGTCATCTCTTCATCAATAAATGATGCTGTTTTCTTATTATTCAGATTTGTTTCAGTTGCAGTAAGATTGTCTGTATATTTTTTTAAAAGTATTGACTGATAAAGATTATGTATTTCTTTCTTATCCTGCGATGATAAATTGATTTGCAAGTCACTCATTTTAGTGGATCTGACTAACGGTGTTAATCTTTCCAGGCCTAAATAAATTACTGGATGGACATAATTGGATGATTTCCCGTCTTTTCTCCTAGTAACTAGACGAGGAAGTTTTTTGTTATGGTTCGTACTCTCAATTTTAAAACTATCTTTATTGCTCAATGTAACTTTAGCATGTTCTATATTTCTAACATCATTTGGAGATAATTTAAAATGCTCTGCAGATGTGGACTCAAAATCATCCCCAAAATAAGTTAGTAATTTTTTATATTGCACAACTTTAGGGTCATTTTCTGAAAGTCTCTTTATATCTTTTTTATTAAGTTTTTTTACATCTCCAGAAATAAAAGGAATAACATTATTGTGATAAGAGAAACCTTGGGCAATCATTCCTAATATAGTTGATTTCCCTGTACCATTCTTCCCTGAAATAATATTTACATATTTTGACGGCTTGAACGATACTTTTTTAATTACTCTAAAATCTTTAATTTCTAATTCTTCAATGTACATTTTATTATTTTTCGATGATACCATTTTTAAAAACTCTTTCTTTTAAATATAATTACACAATATTTTAAAACACTGTCGCTTCTTCCAGCGTAAACTTGACATTGTCCTCAATCCACTTACGGCGTGGTTCGACCTTGTCTCCCATGAGGACATTGACACGACGTTCTGCGCGTGCTAGGTCTTCGATGGTGACACGTATGAGGGTACGGGTTTCTGGATTCATGGTTGTTTCCCAGAGCTGGTCCGCATTCATCTCACCGAGACCTTTATAGCGTTGGAGGGTAGCACCTTTACCGAACTGCTTGCGGAGTTCTTCAAGTTCTCCGTCTGTCCATGCGTAGGCTACTTCTTCTTTCTTGCCTTTGCCTTTGGACATCTTGTAAAGAGGCGGAAGGGCGATATAAACGTGTCCTGCCTCAACTAGGGGACGCATGTAACGATAGAAAAATGTCAAGAGCAAGGTCTGGATATGGGCACCATCGGTGTCCGCATCGGTCATGATAATGATCTTGTCATAGTTGGCATCTTCAATAGAGAAGTCTGCTCCAACACCCGCACCGATGGTATAAATCATGGTATTGATTTCTTCATTTTTGAGAATATCCGCCATCTTGGCCTTGGCTGTATTGATAACCTTACCACGAAGAGGTAGAATAGCCTGGAACTTGCGGTCACGACCTTGTTTGGCAGAGCCACCGGCAGAGTCCCCCTCGACTAGATAGAGTTCATTTTTTGCAGGATTCTTGGACTGGGCTGGCGTTAATTTCCCAGACAAGAGGCCCTTGTCTTTTTTATTTTTCTTACCATTACGGCTCTCATCACGCGCCTTACGTGCTGCTTCACGAGCATCACGCGCCTTGATAGCTTTGCGAATAAGATTTGAAGCTAGTTCTCCATTTTCCATTAGGAAGAAGGTCAACTTATCCGCCACAATTCCATCCACAACTGGGCGAGCTAGTGGGCTTCCTAGTTTGTCCTTGGTCTGTCCCTCAAACTGGAGGTGTTCTTCCGGAACCAAGATAGAAAGAACGGCAGCAAGTCCCTCACGGTAGTCTGAACCTTCAAGGTTTTTATCTTTTTCCTTGAGAAGCCCAGTCTTACGCGCGTAGTCGTTCATAACCTTGGTAATGGCAGACTTGAGTCCTGTCTCGTGCGTACCACCATCTTTGGTGCGCACGTTATTGACAAAGGATAGAATGTTATCTGAAAATCCGTCATTATACTGAAGAGCTACTTCCACTTGGAAACCATTATCTTCCCCCTCAAAGTAAAGAACTGGTGTCAAGGTTTCCTTGTCTTCGTTCAGATAAGAAACAAAGTCTTGTACTCCATTCTCATAGTGGAATTCAATCGCTTCGTCTGTTCGTTTATCAGTCAGAGACAAGGTCACATTTTTCAAGAGAAAGGCTGATTCATTAAGACGTTCTGAAATAGTATTGTACTTGAAGTCTATCGTAGAAAAGATCGTCGCATCAGGCATAAACGTAACCTTGGTACCTGTTTTAGACTTGGGCACTGTACCGATTTTCTTCAGAGTCGTGACAGGTTTTCCACCATTTTCAAAACGTTGCTTGTAAACTGCGCCATCACGGGTAATTTCAACTTCTAACCAACTAGAAAGGGCATTAACAACGGAAGAACCCACCCCGTGAAGTCCACCTGATGTCTTGTAGCCTCCTTGACCGAATTTCCCTCCTGCGTGGAGAATGGTAAAGATAACCTCAACAGTTGGAATTCCCATAGCATGCATACCTGTCGGCATCCCACGTCCGTGGTCTTGAACCGTTAAACTGCCATCTTTATTGATGGTGACATCAATACGGTCACCAAATCCAGACAAGGCCTCATCGACAGCATTATCGACGATTTCCCAGACTAGGTGGTGGAGACCAGCACCATCGGTCGATCCGATATACATCCCTGGACGTTTTCGGACCGCATCCAACCCTTCTAGCACCTGAATGGCATCATCATTATAATTGTTAATATTGATTTCCTTTTTTGACACAAGGAACCTCCTATTCGTTCATCTTTACTATTCTACAGGTTTTCCAAGGATTTTGCAAAATTTTTCTTTCTCCGATGTGACAATTTCAGAAGAGATTCTCTGCCTTTCTTCTCTATTTCATGATATAATAGTAGTATGATTACAATAGTTTTATTAATCCTAGCCTATCTGCTGGGTTCGATTCCGTCTGGTCTCTGGATTGGACAAGTATTCTTTCAAATCAATCTGCGTGAACATGGTTCTGGAAATACCGGAACGACCAATACCTTCCGCATTTTAGGCAAGAAAGCTGGTATGGCAACCTTTGTAATTGACTTTTTCAAAGGAACCCTAGCAACACTTCTTCCGATTATGTTTCATCTGCAAGGCATTTCGCCTCTCATCTTTGGACTTTTAGCTGTTATTGGCCATACCTTCCCTATCTTTGCAGGATTTAAGGGGGGCAAGGCTGTCGCAACCAGTGCTGGAGTGGTTTTCGGATTTGCTCCTGTCTTCTGTCTCTACCTTGCAGTTGTTTTCTTTGGAACCCTCTATCTTGGTAGTATGATTTCACTATCTAGTGTCACTGCATCTATCGCAGCTGTCGTCGGAGTTCTACTCTTTCCACTTTTTGATTTTATCCTGAGTCACTATGATACTCTCTTCATCGCTATTATCCTAGCACTTGCTAGTTTGATTATCATTCGGCATAAGGATAATATCACACGTATCAAAAATAAAACTGAAAATCTTGTCCCTTGGGGACTGAACTTAACCCATCAAAATTCTAAAAAATAAACGCCAGTTTGAACAGAACTGACGTTTTTTTGTATGCTTATTTTGATTTGATATAGTTGATACCATCTGCTTTTGGTGCAATTGCTTTTCCAAAGAAGGCTGCCAAGACAAGAATTGTCAAGACATAAGGTGCGATTTGAAGATAAACTGTTGGCACTCCTTGTAGGAATGGCAATTGAGAACCGATAACAGCCAAACTTTGTGAAAGTCCAAAGAAAAGACTAGATAGCATGGCTCCGATTGGATTCCATTTTCCGAAAATCATCGCAGCAAGGGCGATAAATCCAGGTCCAACAATAGTTGTCACTGAGAAGTTAACTGAGATGGATTGAGCATAAATCGCTCCGCCAATTCCACCTAGGAAACCTGAAATAATAACCCCTAAATATCTCATCTTGTAGACATTGATTCCCAAAGTGTCCGCTGCTTGAGGGTGTTCACCGACAGAGCGGAGACGAAGACCAAAGCGAGTCTTAAAGAGAATAAACCAAGCAAGGAATGAGAAGGCAATCGCCAGATAACCAAGTAGGCTAGTTGACTTGAAGAAGATATCACCGATAACTGGGATATTGGCCAAGACTGGGAAATCAAAGCGTCCAAAAGTCTGACTTAGGTTGTCGGTTTGTCCTTTGTTATAAAGAACTTTAACCAAGAAAACAGCCAAGGCTGGCGCCATCAAGTTCAATACCGTACCGCTGACAACATGGTCTGCACGGAAATGAACCGTCGCTGCTGCGTGGATGATGGAGAAGAGACCTCCAACCAATCCTGCTACAAGCAAGGATAGCCATGGAGTTGCTGCTCCAAATTGTTCTGCAAATTCAAGGTTAAAGACAACTCCAGAAAAGGCACCCATAACCATAATTCCTTCAAGGCCGACGTTTACCACACCACCACGTTCAGAGAAAACACCACCAATACTTGTAAAGATGAGGGGTGCTGAGTAAATCAGCATAGAAGACACCAAGAGGGTGAGCAAGGTTGTAATAGACATCTTTACTTACCTCCTTTAACTTGTTTTTTCGGTTTGACAAAGCGTTCGATAAGGTAATGAACACTGACAAAGAAGATAATAGACGCTGTTACAATGCTGACAAGCTCAGACGGTACCTGCGCCGCATTCATACCAGGGGCTCCAACTTGGAGAACACCAAATAGGAAGGCTGCAAAGAGAATACCAATTGGTGAGTTGGCTGCAAGCAGACTAACTGCCATCCCGTTAAATCCAACAGCCAATGACGCCCCCTGAACATAGACGTTCTGGAAGGTTCCAAGTCCTTCAACAGCTCCACCAAGACCTGCCAAAGCACCTGAAATAATCATTGATAGGATAATAGTCCGTTTTGCAGAAATACCAGCATATTCTGAAGCATGTGGATTAAGACCAACCGCACGGATTTCAAAACCAAGAGTTGTTTTCTTGAGCATAAACCAAATAACTGCAACGGCAATGATAGCAAAGAAAATACCAATATTCATCCGCGAGTTACCAGTCAACTCAGCCAACCAAGGTGTCTGGTAGGTTGCATTAGCCCCAACACGAATGGTCGAATCTGTACTTTGCATGAAGTCTTTAGGGAAAGCATGGATAAAGGCATTCCCTACATACAAGACAATGTAGTTCATCATGATGGTTACGATAACCTCTGACGTCCCTAGATAGGCTCTCAAAATACCTGGAATCGCGCCGACAATTCCTCCAGCAATCAAGGCAATCACGATAGTTGCTAGAATCATCAATGGACGAGGCATATCTGGATGCGACAGGGCAAACCAACCACTGAGAATCCAACCAGCCAAAGCCTGACCAGGAAGCCCGACGTTAAAGAAACCTGCACGACTGGCAACAGCAAAACCAAGACCAATCAAGACCAAAGGCCCCATGGCACGGAAGATTTCTCCAATTCCACGCAAACTACCAAAGGCTGTATGGAACAATTCTTCGTAGCCCCAAATAGCATCATAACCGAAGATCCACATAACAATGGCTCCGAGTAAAATTCCTAGGAATACAGAAATCAAGGGAACCGAAATTTGTTGTAATTTTTTAGACATCACTCTTCTCCTTTCCCAAGCTTCCACCAGCCATCAAGACACCAAGTTCTTGTTTATTGGTTGTTTCTGGTGATACAATACCTTGAATCTTCCCATCGTGGATAACGGCAATACGGTCTGAGACGTTTAAAATCTCATCCAATTCAAAGCTGACAACAAGGACAGCCTTGCCATTATCACGCTCTTCAATCAAGCGTTTGTGGATATATTCAATGGCACCGACATCCAAACCACGAGTTGGCTGGCTGACGATAAGGAGATCAGGATCTCGATCAATTTCACGAGCAATAATTGCTTTTTGTTGATTTCCTCCTGAGAGTGCAGCTGCAGGCACAATTTCGCTGGCAGCACGAACATCAAATTCTTCCATTAGCTTTTTAGCATAAGAAGTAATATTTGAATAGTTCAAAATTCCATTTTTACTATGTGGTTCTTTGTAGTAGGTTTGAAGGGCAATATTTTCAGAAATCATCATTTCCAAAATCAAACCATCACGGTGACGGTCTTCTGGAACGTGTCCCACGCTTAGTTCTGTAATTTGTCGTGGGTGTAAGCCTACAATTGAATTTCCTTTTAGCTCGATGCTTCCAGATTCAACCTTGCGAAGACCTGTAATGGCTTGAATCAGTTCAGACTGACCATTTCCATCAATCCCCGCAATACCAACAATCTCTCCAGCACGAACATCCAAGGACAGATTTTTAACAGCTGGGACACCGCGGTTTTCATTGACCACCAAGTCTTTAATAGACAAGACCACTTCTTTTGGTTGAGCGGCTTGCTTCTCTGTTTTAAAGGAAACAGAACGTCCTACCATCATTTCTGCCAAATCAGCATTAGTAGCCCCTGCAATTTTGACGGTTTCAATTGATTTCCCACGACGGATAACCGTAACGCGGTCAGAAACTGCGCGAATTTCGTCCAACTTGTGGGTAATCAAGATAATTGATTTTCCTTCTTTGACAAGATTTTTCATAATAGCCATCAACTCCTCAATTTCTGATGGAGTCAAAACAGCCGTTGGTTCGTCAAAAATAAGAATATCAGCTCCCCGATAAAGGGTTTTTAAAATTTCTACACGTTGTTGGGCTCCAACTGAGATGTCTGCCACCTTGGCAGAAGGGTCCACAGCTAAGCCATAACGTTCAGAAAGAGCCTTGATTTCTTTGCTAGCTCCAGCGATATCTAGTACACCATTTTTAGTCAATTCACTTCCTAAAATAATGTTTTCAGCCACCGTGAAAGCCTCTACCAACATAAAGTGCTGGTGAACCATTCCGATTCCCAAGCCAGCTGCTTTAGATGGGGAGTCGAGGTTGACAACTTGACCGTTGACCGCGATTTCACCACTAGTTGGTTCAAGAAGTCCTGCTAACATGTTCATGAGCGTGGACTTTCCAGCCCCATTTTCTCCTAAAAGTGCATGAATTTCACCCTTTCGTAGGTGCAGGTTGATGTTGTCGTTGGCAACAAATTCGCCAAACACCTTGGTAATATCACGCATCTCTATGACATTTTCGTGTGCCATGTGCTCTTCCTTTCAGAGTCTTATTTTATTTCAATAAAACTTGCTAGTTTGTCTAGTAGCAAGCTTTACTGAGACAAAATGACTTTGTCTCAACTCTTAAAAAAGCGACCGAGGGCCGCTTCCTAAGAAATGACTTCCATCCATTATTTTGCAGGAACTTTTACGCTTCCATCAAGGATTTTAGCTTTAGCATCTTCGACAGCTTTTTTACCTTCTTCTGAAAGGTTTGTTACTACCAAGTCAACCCCTTTATCCTTCAATGAGTAAACGATTACTTGACCACCAGGGAATTCACCTTTTTCTGCTTTGTTAGAAATATCTTTTACAGTTGTACCAACTTGTTTCAAAGTAGATACAAGAACAAAGTTTGATTCTTTACCATCTTTAGAAGTGTATTTACCTTCTGCTTCTTGGTCACGGTCAACACCGATAACCCAAACTTTTTCATTTTCAGGACGGCTTTCGTTAAGTGATTTTGCTTCTGCAAAGACACCAGCACCTGTACCACCAGCTACTTGGTAAACAATATCTGCACCGGCTGCGTATTGTGCGGCTGCAATTGTTTTACCTTTAGCAGCATCACCAAATGAACCAGCGTAGTCAACTTGTACTTTGATAGATGGGTCTACTGACGCAACACCAGCCTTGAATCCTGCTTCAAAACGAGAGATAACTTCTGACTCCTGCCCACCTACAAAACCAACTTGTTTTGTTTTAGTTGTTTTTGCTGCAGCTACACCTGCAAGGTAACCTGACTCATTATCAGCGAAAGTTACGCTCGCAACATTCTTTTGATCTTTAATCACATCATCAATCAAGACATAGTTCAAGTCAGAATGTTCTTTAGCTGCTTCTTCAACCGCATTGTGAAGGGCAAAACCAACACCGAAGATTAGGTTGTAACTTCCAGCCGCTTGTTGCAAGTTGTTAGCGTAGTCAGCTTCACTTGTTGATTGGAAGTAAGTGAAACCGTTATCTTTTGAAAGATTGTGTTCTTTACCCCAAGCCTGCAAACCTTCCCAAGCTGATTGGTTGAATGATTTGTCATCAACACCACCAGTATCAGTGACGATTGCTGCTTTTGTCTTCACATCAGAAGATGAATCTGCCTTACGAGAAGAGCGGTTACCACATGCAGCAAGTCCAACTGCTGCCACTGCTACTAGGCCAAGACCTAGCCATTGTTTCTTGTTCATTACTGAACCTCCTAAATAAGATGTGCAACGATGTTGCAAGTATGGATTGGTTGGCCGCAAGGACCGTGCCACTCAGAGAGCGACTCAGACTAATTTAAGTCTGTAAAAGAGTATGGAAGTAATTCCCCGACCGTCATCTCGACCGTCGATTTATCTTTTGCGACTAAGGTCACTTTTAGATCTTGTTCAAAAAATTCGACCATTACTTGGCGACAAGCACCACATGGTGAAATCGGTTTTTCAGTTTGACCATAAACAATCAGCTCTGAAAATTCTCTTTGCCCTTCAGATACAGCCTTAAAAATGGCTGTTCTCTCACCGCAATTGGTCAAAGGATAGCTAGCATTTTCGATATTCACTCCCGTGTAAACACTTCCGTCTTTGGCTACTAAAACTGCTCCGATAGGAAAGTGAGAATAGGGGACATAGGCATGTTTGCTGGTTTCAATTGCCAGTTCAATCAACTCAGTAGTCGCCATCTGCCAATTCTCCTTTTAGAATGGCTACCCCAGCTGACGTTCCGATACGGGTCGCCCCTGCTTCTACAAAGGCTAGAGCATCTGCATAAGAACGAGCTCCACCAGCAGCCTTGACACCCATCTCAGTTCCAACTGTTTCACGCATTAGTTGAACATCTGCTATCGTAGCACCACCAGTTGAAAAGCCAGTAGATGTTTTGACAAAGTCAGCTCCAGCTTTTTGGGCTAATTGGCAAGCCACAACTTTTTCTTGGTCTGTCAGAAGGCACGCTTCAATAATGACTTTCACTAACTTGTCACCACTTACTTCCACGACTGCGCGAATATCTGACTCTACCAAGGCTAAATTGCCTGATTTGAGAGTCCCAACATTGATCACCATATCAATCTCATCTGCACCATTTTGGATAGCTTCTTTTGTCTCAAAAGCTTTCACAGTTGAAGTTGTTGCCCCCAAAGGGAAACCTACTACTGTGCAGACCTTGACATCTGTGCCTTCAAGCCCTTTTTTGGCATGTTCAACCCAGGTCGGATTAACGCAAACACTGGCAAAATCATACTCCCTAGCCTCAGACAACAAACAATCAATTTGATTTTCTGTTGCATCTTGTTTTAAAAGCGTATGATCGATATATTTATTTAATTTCATATTCGGATTCTCCTGCTGTTTATGAGATAATTTCTATAATTTCTCGTAAACTTTGCACCCTATCATTTATTTTAACATATTTTTGAAAATCTGTAACTAGCTGAGGAGAAATTTTTCCATTTGTGTATACTTTTGCAACAATTTCTCCCGTTTGAACAGAATCTCCAACCTTCTTTTCAAAAACAATTCCTGTTTCATAGTCCAAGGCATCAGACTTGACTGCACGGCCTGCCCCCAGTCTCATGGCATAAAGCCCAAATTCCATTGCTGGAAGAGCTGAAATGACACCCGTTTCCTGAGCAGGGATTTCCACCACATGGGACACATTTACAGGACGATAGAGGTCTTCTAAGTCTCCACCTTGGGCTTGGACCATTTCCTCAAACTTAGCCAGCGCTTGGCCATTTTCAAGATGTTGGCGAACTTCTTCAACTGTTTTATTTACATTTGCCAGACCAAGCATAATTTGAGCCAATTCACAAATAAAGTGGGTAATATCCTGACGTCCTTGACCTTGTAGAATCTCCAATGCTTCAAGGATTTCCAGACGATTTCCAATCGCACGCCCTAAAGGCTGGCTCATATCCGTAATCACCGCTACTGTCTTCCGGCCAACAGCCTTACCAAGTTCCACCATGGTTTGAGCCAACTCACGCGCCTCATCAACCGTCTTCATGAAGGCGCCCTCACCGACAGTTACGTCTAGCAAAATAGCATCCGCTCCTGCCGCGATTTTCTTGCTCATCACCGAACTCGCAATCAAAGGAATCGTGTCGACAGTTGCGGTCACATCACGGAGGGCGTAGAGAAGTTTATCTGCTTTAACCAGCTGGTCTGATTGCCCAATGACAGATACACCAATATCCTGAACCTGACGAATGAAATCTTCTTGACTGCGCTCGACTTGATAGCCCTTAATGGATTCCAATTTATCAATTGTCCCACCAGTATGGCCGAGACCACGACCACTCATTTTTGCTACAGGCACACCGAAGCTAGCAACAAGAGGAGCTAAAATCAAGGTTACCTTATCGCCGACACCACCAGTAGAATGCTTGTCAACCTTAACCCCATCAATAGCGGATAAATCAAACTCTTGACCAGTCTTGACCATCTTCATAGTCAAATCTGAGATTTCTCGTGTCGTCATTCCTTTGAAATAGACAGCCATAGCAAAGGCAGACATTTGATAATCAGGGACAGTTCCTGACACATAGCCTTCTACCAGCCATTCAATTTCACTTGAAGTCAATTCTTGACCGTCTCGTTTTTTTTGGATTAAATCAACTGCTCTCATTCTTTCACACTTCTAAGGATATAGTATCCCTTATCTTTTTTAAGGATTTCACAATTGCCAAACACATCTTCCATCTTAGACTTGGCACTTGGAGCCCCTTGCTTTTTCTGGATGACGATTGTTAAATCTCCACCAGTTTCCAAGAAATCTTTACTTTTCTCGATGATTTCATGAACGACTTTTTTTCCAGCACGAATAGGGGGATTGGAAATGATATGGTCAAATTGACCTTCAACTTGTTCATAAATGTTGGACTGGAAAATCGTCGCTTCTACTTTATTTCGTTCAGCATTTTGTCGCGCCAAATCCAAGGCACGATTATTGATATCGACCATGGTCGCCTGAACGCCGTAAACCTTGACTAAGGACAAACCCAAAGGTCCATAACCACAGCCAACATCAAGGACTGTCTCTCCTTGGTTGACCTCCAGACACTTGAGCAAGAGTTGACTTCCAAAGTCAATCATTTTCTTGCTAAAAACACCCGCATCCGTTAAAAAGGTCATTTTTTCTCCCAACAACTCCACTCTCAACTCATGAATGTCGTGAGCAGCGTCAGGATTTTCTGCATAGTACATTTTATTCATAACCCTATTCTATCATATTTTGGATCGAATTGTAAATCGTTTACATATCCAGAATAAAACAAAAAGATTGAAGGAAGGTGCGTTACAATAGCTCCCCTTCAATCTCTTTCAACTTTTATAAGCAACTTGTATTTCATCTAGGACTACAGCTATCATTGTCATGATAAAACAACAAATTTATTGTCTATAATCAAGCGCATTTTTATTACTATTGCTTAACCTTCAGATACTTAATTATCAACAAAATTCCCAACAAAATATTTAGATAAAAGCCCAATTGATACGTTTGTGTCAGGATTTCCAAACTTGTCCAAAGTCGTATCAAATCTTCTAGTGACATGCGGAAGAAATAACCCTCTGTCGCAATCCATAGAACTAAAAAGAAATAACTACCAGCAGCAAGCCATTTCGTCCACCGTTTTTTTAGGAAGAAAGCAATCAAAAGCGAACAGATAAAGACAGCTGTTACAATGGCATGTTCCATCAAAAAAGTAAAACCGTAATAGATTTCCACAAAGCGTCTACCATTATCCGCATTGACTCCTTTTATAAAAGGTAAGGCAAAACTTAAAATAAAACAGAGTTCCAATAGGTAACGTTTCAAGATTTTCATAGTACACCTCCTATAAGTTATAAACCCCAAAGCCCCCTTTATAGCTGATAAGTCAGTAGAAAGCAGCTCCTACTTCATCAATAAATTGTTCATCCTCTATCTACTTATATTATATACTATTGACTTACCACATTCAAGAAACCGCTTTATTTTTTTAACTTTTTATGGTATGATAGACAAAATATCTAGGGGAAAACAAATGACCAACGAATTTTTACATTTTGAAAAAATCAGCCGCCAAACTTGGCAATCTTTACATCGGAAGACAACACCTCCTTTGACAGAAGAGGAATTAGAATCCATCAAGAGTTTTAATGACCAGATTAGCTTGCAGGATGTTACCGATGTCTATCTCCCCCTAGCCCATCTCATCCAGATTTACAAGCGTACCAAGGATGATTTGGCCTTTTCAAAAGGGATTTTCCTTCAACGTGAAAGCAAATCCCAGCCTTTTATCATTGGGGTTTCTGGGAGTGTTGCCGTTGGAAAATCCACAACCAGTCGCCTACTTCAAATCCTACTGTCCCGTACACTTACAGATGCTACGGTTGAGTTGGTAACAACTGACGGCTTTCTCTATCCCAACCAGACCTTGATTGAACAAGGGATTCTAAATCGTAAGGGATTTCCTGAAAGCTATGATATGGAAGCTCTTCTCAACTTCTTGGACTGCATCAAAAATGGACAAGATGTGGATATTCCTGTCTATTCTCATGAAATCTACGACATCGTACCTGAGGAAAAGCAAAGTGTCAAAGCTGCTGATTTTGTGATTGTTGAAGGAATCAATGTCTTTCAAAATCCACAAAACGAACGTCTCTATATCACTGACTTCTTCGACTTTTCCATCTATGTTGATGCTGGAGTGGATGATATTGAGAGTTGGTATCTGGACCGTTTCTTGAAAATGCTGAGCCTAGCCCAAAACGACCCTGATAGCTACTATTATCGTTTTACTCAGATGCCGATTGGGGAAGTGGAGTCCTTTGCCCATCAGGTCTGGACCAGTATCAATCTCACAAATCTACAAAATTATATTGAACCAACCAGAAATCGTGCGGAAGTGATTCTTCATAAAAGCAAGAACCATGAAATCGATGAAATTTACTTAAAAAAGTAATTTTCCCTTGTCAAAACGTAAGTTTTCAGATATAATGGTATAGTTAGTAAATATGGAGGTAAGAACATTGGCAAACATTAAATCAGCTATCAAACGCGCTGAATTGAACGTTAAACAAAACGAAAAGAACTCAGCTCAAAAATCAGCTATGCGTACTGCTATCAAAGCTTTCGAAGCAAACCCATCTGAAGAACTTTTCCGTGCTGCTAGCTCAGCTATCGATAAAGCAGAAACTAAAGGTTTGATTCACAAAAACAAAGCAAGCCGCGATAAAGCTCGTCTTTCAGCTAAACTTGCTAAATAAGAAACAGTCCATAGAGGCTGTTTTTTTGTCTCCAAATAGGAAAAGGTAGAAAATGAAAATTGCAATTATCGGATATTCTGGTGCTGGTAAGTCAACGCTAGCTGAAAAGTTATCTCTCTACTACTCCATCCCAAAACTTCATATGGACACACTCCAATTTCAACCTGGTTGGCAAGACAGTGACCGTGATTGGATGTTAACCGAGATGAAAAATTTTCTCACCAAGCATGAAGCTTGGGTCATCGATGGTAATTATTCTTGGTGTTATTACGAAGAAAGAATGCAGGAAGCTAACCAGATCATCTTTTTAAACTTCTCTGCTTGGAATTGTTTGCTAAGAGCCTTTAAGCGCTATTTAAAATACAGAGGAAAAGTGAGAGAAAGCATGGCTAAGGGATGCCCCGAGCAATTCAACTGGGAATTTATTCGTTGGATTCTCTGGGATGGTCGAACAAAAAATGCTAAGGATAGATACCAATATTTAAACAATACTTACCCAGAAAAGATGCGTATTCTCCATTCTCAAGCAGAGATTGATTGTTTTTTGCAATCTCTTAAAAAATAGACGATAGAGCAACATTTCATTAAGGTCACAGTATGAACTGAATGACTAAAAAAGGAAGATTTTCATCCAGAAAGTCTTCCTTTTGTGTTCTCTTTTATTCAGCAATCAAGGTTTCTAGACCAACCTTCATCATATCTGTGAAGGTATTTTGGCGTTCTTCTGCAGTCGTGTCTTCGTCTGGATTGACCAAACTATCAGATATGGTCATGATAGCAAGCGCATCAACATGGTGCTGAGCAGCCAGATAGTAAAGAGCTGCTGCTTCCATTTCCACAGCCTTGACCCCCCATTTACCAAGCTCAATGTTCTTTTCAAAGTAGTTTGAATAAAAGACATCAGATGACAAAACGTTCCCAACGTGGGTTGTCATACCGAGATTTTTGGCAATATGATAAGCCTTATCAAGCAAATCAAAGCTAGCGATTTGTGGGAAATCATACTGTGGCCAGTCATTTCGGACGATGTTTGAGTTAGTTGCAGCCGCCTGCGCCAAAACTAATTCACGAACGTGAACATCTTCATTCAAAGAACCAGCAGTTCCCACACGGATCAATTTTTTCACACCGTAGTCAACAATTAACTCACGCGCATAAATCGAAATAGATGGCATCCCCATCCCAGTTCCCATGACTGATACACGGTGGCCCTTGTAAGTACCAGTGTAACCAAACATGTTACGCACTTCGTTAAAACAAACAGCATCTTCAAGGAAATTCTCCGCAATAAACTTAGCACGAAGAGGATCCCCAGGAAGAAGAATTTTTTCAGCAATTTCACCCTGCTGAGCAGCAATATGGATAGACATAATTAAGATATAAAGGGCTACAGAGAACAAAGTAAAAATAGGAAACTGACGAAGCATCTCAGATGCTAGACAGTTTATCTTTTTTACACAGTTCTCCGCCCGTATTCAGTTCAATGAATACAGTTAACCCATCCTTTCTTTATTCTAAAATTTATAATCAGAAAGATACCAAACCCGTTAAAAAGCAAAGGGAAAATAGGAGTTGGGTGCAGTGAGCGATGCTCGCTAGACCAACTATCTTTTTCCCACTGCTTTTAGGGTGGGTTCAATTCCTTTCTTTCTTAATTTTGATGATATTGAGAAGATTAGACCGGCTTCAATTCAAACCCGAACTCCCCTTCTCTTCTGAGTTTTTAGAAAAGTTTTCCGCTCGTGTTCAAATCAGAACACACGCTCTACCTTTCTTTTTTTGTATATTTAGGATAGCGACATAGAACAAAGTAAAAATAGAAAACTGACGACGCATCCCAGATGCTAGACAGTTTATCTTTTTTACACAGTTCTCCGCCCGTATTCAGTTCAATGAATACAGTTAACCCATCCTTTCTTTATTCTAAAATTTATAATCAGAAAGATACCAAACCCGTCAAAAAGCAAAGGGAAAATAGGAGTTGGGTGCAGTGAGCGATGCTCGCTAGACCAACTATCTTTTTCCCACTGCTTTTAGGGTGGGTTCAATTCCTTTCTTTCTTAATTTTGATGATATTGAGAAGATTAGACCGGATTCAATTCAAACCCGAACTCCCCTTCTCTTCTGAGTTTTTAGAAAAGTTTTCCGCTCGTGTTCAAATTAGAACACCTCACTATACCTTTCTGTTTAATTTTGTTCTTTCACAGAGAGCTACCTGAGTTCTATTCAAGCTCAGGTAGTTCTTCTATTATAGACTAAATCATCTCATTCTTGAATAGTAGGATTTTTTACAAGACATCGTCATCAGAAATCTTAGAATTTAATGTTGTTCCCCAATGGGTAATTTTACGGTGGGGTTGAGCTAAAATTGGTCTATTTTCATAGATTGTTTGCCATCTATTCCATAGTAGACCTGTCTTTTTCTCAATCTTAATTCGCAGATTCCTCATATTTTCTTTGATTGGGAAGTTGAGGACAAAACCTGCAGTCTGGTTGCGACCGTTTCCTTCCCAAGAACGACTACGAACAACTTGGTTTCCATCTTTATCTACTGTAACTTCTTCCCAAGTTATAGAGTAGCGGGCAATGTAAGCTCCACTATGTTGAATTGTCAATGTTTTTTCTTTGGCAGGAGTCTGACTGATTGGTTGAACTGGCTTAGAAACTTGTGTCGCTGTCTCACCATTCGTAGCGATAAAGCGGAAAACTTCTACTTCTGCAAGACTGAGGGCTTGATTGTTCTTACGTAATTGCACACGAACACGGCGTCCCAATTTCCCATTTAATTGAACATCCAAGCTCGTTCCGTCAAGTTTAGCAACATACTGTCTAGCAACTTCTTTCCCTTTTTCATCATATAAAATCACATCAAAGTCTGACAGACGTTTAGAAAGCTCTCCATCCCCACGGTTATGAAGGCGAACAAGTCCTACCTGTTCTGTACGACCTAAATCAACTTCCCACCAAGGCTGGTTTTCAAATTTTGTATGGGTAATTGATTGCTGGCTATAACTACTATTGGTATTGCCATCCAAGGCACGACTAGCATCTCCACCAAAATCAGTAGAACTTTGCTTAGCTTGTTTTTTCCAAGCGATATTCTCAGCACGATATACTTGGACTTCTGCAAGACTGAGGGCATTATAGCCTTCTAGCTCAATCCGAACATAGCGCGCTTTTTTATGGTTAATCGCAATTTGTGCTGACACATCTTTAAGAGATGTTATTCGTTTTCTCTCAATTTCTTTACCAAAACTATCTAAAAGAATGACATCAAAGTTTGCCAATCTATCCTGGGCAGTGTCTGTTCGGTTGTAAATATTGATTTGGCGAATGGTTTCTTCTTTAGCCAAATCTACTTGCCACCAAGGCTTAGATTGGAAGTTGGTATGAGTGACAGAATTGTGACCATAGTTACCATCAACTTTGCCATCCACAGCTCTTCTAGCATCTCCTTCGAAAGCTGTCGAACTTTGAGTAACCTGTTTCCCTAAGGTAATATTTTCCATTGGTTCCGCGCTTGGTTCACTAGAAGATTGGGGCAGAGCCTGTTTCTTAAAGAATCGCACTTTATCCAATTTCGGATCACGATAACCATGTTTATCCAAGGTAGTTCGTTTACCAATATTAAAGTTAGGAATATCATTCATTCGACTTTCAAAATAGCCACGAGAACGGTGTTTAAAGCGTGAATTACCTGTAAATGTAACAATATCACGATCGTTATGAATCAAGGGAGTCACAACATTATCATTATCAACCACATAATGCTTAATTTTTCCACTAACAGCTAATTTACGGCTTTCCAAACCAACATCCCAGAAATCATTCTCAGCATTCCAAACCGCTCTGGAAGTAATCACTTTAGGCGCACTGAAAGTCGTCACTTTTCGCAATACATGGTTATAAAAATCAGGATATTTTTGGTAAGCTTCAACCGCTGCAATCTGAGCTAGGTAGCCTCCAAGAGAATGGCCTGTCATATACAACTTGGTAATACTTGTATCCTTGGCTAATTCCCCAACAACCTTGCGGATATCATCCGCTTGCGCTGGTTTATTTCCTCCTAACAAAACAAAATCTGCACTTAAATCTTTCGCATCATTCCGTCTTGTTCCACGTATAGCCAACATGTGCACCGTTCCATCTTTGAGATAAGGAAGGTCGCTCTTGGTCTCAAATAAGAAAGCATCCAAGCCACTATCTGTATGGTAGGCTTTTTTCATCTTCCAGAAAGGAGCCAATTCATTGTGCATGAGTTTGTATTCTTGACGGTCAAGATAGAGACTAGGGAAAGGATTCTTATGATCTAAAATTTTCTCAATATAATCATCGTCTCGATAGGCTAACTCCATAAAGAGAAGAGAATCACGGTCTGTGACATACCATTCTTTCTTATTGTCGTCTTCCCCATCTGCCAAACCATCCCCATCACTGTCTGCTAGCAAGGGATGACTGTTATATCCTAGATAATCCTTACCATCTTTGTTGTACACATAAAGTTCATCTTTGTTTTTGATGCCATCTTGGTCATCATCCCCTTCCAAATCAAGAACTTTTTCACCGTAGAGAGATTCATCAATCAAATCATTTTCTAAATGCAATTCCCCTTTGGAAATCTTCACCAAATCTTCTGCTGTTAAAGAACGAGTATTTGTTGGTTTTTCTGTCACAACTTCCTCTTTAGTTTCTTCTACAGGAGCATGAATAGGTGAGTCTTGAGCCGGCTCTGTTATCTCTACTTTTGACTCTTCCCTTTTGTTTTCAAGAACTTCACTTGCTTCCGGAAGCGGTTGAGGAGCTAGTCTTGACTCCTCTGTAAGAGGAGTTTCTAGTTTTGGAGCAACATTTTCTGGCTCTCTCAATTCCTCCTTAGAATCTAGCACTCTTGTTGCCACTTCAGATGTTACATCTTGCTTTAGTTCATTGGCTGAAATTCCAGCTGGAGCTAGAAATGCGAAGCCGACTGCAACAGATACAACTCCGATACTTAATTTTTTTATGCCAAAACGCATAATTCGTTGACCAATTTTCATTATTTCTTATCTTTCTTTTCGTTTATTTATAAGCAGACTCAAACTAAATCTCCTTGTGCTATATATAGGACAGGGCTAAGAAATTCAGAAAGTAAATTCATTCTTATCTTTCCTTATCATCCTAGTCTGCTTGGCTAGGAAACTAATGCTAGCATCCTAGAATCTTATCTTTCACAATGCTAACTATCAGACTCTTTCAGGTACAAGAGTAGGAAGAAACCCATAGTCTACCTATGTTTCTTCTTTGTTCCGAATAGTCAACCATGAAAGGAAAGAGGCATTCCCCCTTTTAAATCTTTTTTCTTACAATTCTGCAAGAATCGCTTTAAGCAAGCCTTTAAAGTCACCTTTGACACGTTCGGTTACTTCTACAACTTCTTCGTGATTGAGTTCTTCTTGGAAACCAGCCGCAAAGTTAGTAATACATGAAATTCCTAGAACTTTCAAACCTGAATGGGCTGCTACAATAACTTCAGGAACCGTAGACATACCGACTGCATCAGCTCCCAGTGTCTTATAGGCACGAATTTCTGCTGGTGTTTCATAAGTTGGACCAGTTACACCGATATAGACACCTTCATCAAGCTTGATACCAAGTTTTTTAGCCACTTCATGGGCAGTAGCACGGTATTCTGGTGTGTAGGCCTTAGACATATCTGGGAAACGAGGACCAAAGTCATCCAAGTTTTCACCCATCAATGGATTTTGCCCCGTCATATTGATATGGTCTGAGATAGCCATCAAAGTACCAGGACCATATCCAATACCACCAGCTGCATTGGTTACAATGACACCTTCACATCCAAGAACTTTCATGACACGTACTGGGAAAGTCACCACTTCCAGAGGATTCCCTTCGTAGAAATGGAAGCGACCTTGAAGAGCCAAGACCTTGCGACCTGCCAGTTCACCATATACTAATTTACCAGCGTGACCAACTACTGTTGAACGGCCCCAGTTTGGAATCTCAGCATAGTCTACTGCAACTGGATTTTCGATTTCTTCTGCTAATTCTCCAAGTCCTGACCCAAGAATTAGACCGAACTCAGGCGTTTGGATTCCTTTATCTTTCAGGAAAGTAGCAGTTTCATGGATTTTGTTTAAAAATGTCATTGTGTGTCTCCTTTATTATTTTTTTAGCATTTGACCAATTTTGTCAAAGGTTTTAGCATTACGAATAGTAATATGGCGGTAGAAAGGCACCTTGAGCAAGTACTTGTGATAGGCAGTCTTAGAGTAGGATTCTTCAGAAAATCCCAAGTTTTCCAAAATGAACGACCTCATCTTTCAGCTCTAAACTCTCAACTGTCGTGATGACTTGCTCCACATCCAAAAGCTCAGTGTAAAAGAGGACATCTTTTCGTGCCAAGTCTTCATTCCACCAAACTGGTAGATTCTCCACTTCTGCTTCATAGCCTTCTTGATTCAGCAAAGAAAAGCTCTGAATAAATGGATAATGGACTGTAAAGAAAGCCTCTAACTTTTCAACCAATCGGACTTTTGGAACAGTCGAAGTAAAGAAAATGTTGCCACCGTTGATGTAGCTTTCAACCTTTTCCAGTCCCAAGTCTGTCAATTCTTGACGAAGCTCCGCCATGACGACCTTATTCTTGCCACCAACATTGATGCCTCTCACCAGCAGAGCATAGCGCGTCATCTTATACCAATTTATCTAAGAAACTTTCCCCGATCATAGCTGTTTCAACACCAAAGTTATCTGCAACAGTCGCTGAGATATCTGCAAAATGTCCAACTGGAATCAAACCATTTCCTTTAAAGGCAGGACTGTAAGCCAAAAGTGGAATATATTCGCGAGTGTGGTCTGTTCCTGCATAGGTTGGGTCATTTCCATGGTCAGCAGTAATCAAGAGAAGGTCGTTCTCTCGCATGGCTGCGATAATTTCAGGTAAGCGTTCATCAAACTCATGCAAGCAATCACGATAGCCGTAAGCATTACGACGGTGGCCGTAAAGGGCATCAAAGTCAACCAAGTTTGTGAATGAGAATCCTTTTTCAAATTCAGCAAGGCTCATGGTCTTCAATAGTGTATCTATTCCATGACTGTTTGACTTGTTGTGACCCATATCATGGTTGATACCAGCACCGTTAAAGATATCATTGATTTTACCAACAGCATAAGTATCGATACCAGCCTCATTCAATTTATCCAAAACAGTTGGGGCAAATGGAGATACAGCCAAGTCACGACGGTTTGCCGTACGAGTGAAGTTACCTGGTTCACCTACATAAGGGCGAGCAATGATACGACCTAGAAGGGCAGGGCGCTCAAGTGTAATTGAACGAGCGTATTCACAGATACGGTACAATTCGTCCAAAGGAATAATATCTTCGTGGGCAGCAATTTGCAAAACAGGATCAGCTGAAGTATAGATAATCAACTCTCCAGTTTCCATCTGACGTGGTCCAAAATCATCGATAACGGCTGTTCCTGAGTAAGGTTTGTTAGCTTCACGAATGACCTTACGTCCTGAGAATTCTTCGATTTTTGTCAAGATTTCTTCTGGGAATCCGTTCCAGAAAGTATCGAAAGGCTCAGTAATGTTGAGTCCCATGATTTCCCAGTGTCCAGTCATAGTATCCTTACCAAGAGATACTTCCTCTAATTTTGTTGCATATCCAGTTGGATTCCTTTCAGCTGCTACAGTCTTAAGAGGAGTTTCACGAGGAATATTTCCAAGACCTATTTTAGCCATGTTTGGGACATTCAAACCAACTGTTTTTGAAATGTGTCCCAGTGTGTCAGAAGCTCCATCTGGAACCCCTGCATTGACAAAGTTATTAGCATCTGGTGCTGCACCGATTCCTACAGAATCCAGTACCACCAAATGAATACGATTAAATTTAGACATCTTATGCCCCCTTCTATTTTCCTTTTTTTGAAGTTGAAATCTGAACTCCATCTCGTCCAGCAACGATTACCTTATCCACCATTTGGTTGAATAAACCATGCTCCACAACACCAACGACATGGTCCAATTCTTGTCCAAAAGCAATTGGATTTTCAATGACATCCAAGGCGAGGTCAATGATAAAATTCTGCATATCCGTCACAAAACGTTGGCCGTCTTTTTCACGGAAACTTGGTTTGTAGCCAGCTCGCTCAAAACGACGAAAGACTTGTTCTGCGCCATACTGAACCACTTCTACTGGCAATTTAAAAGCACCTAGTTTTTCGACCAGCTTGCTTTCATCCACCACCCAAATGTATTCTTTTGATGGTGTTGCGACCACCTTTTCCATGAGAAGGGCACCACCACCGCCTTTGATTCCGTTAAACTGACTATCCACTTCATCCGCGCCATCAACCGTCACATCGACAAAGTCTACTTGGTCAATAGACTTGAGCGGGATATTAAGGCCTTCTGCCTGTTTAGTGGTCACACTAGAAGTTGTTACAGCTGTAATCTGCAATCCTTCTTCCTTGATACGACGACCGATTTCTTCTACAAAATAATAGGCAGTCGAGCCTGTTCCAAGTCCAACGACCATTCCATCGCTCACGAACTCAGCAGCCTTGATACCTGCCATTTTCTTCAGATTTTCCACCGATTTACCTCCATCATTCTCAGTTCTTATTTTACTATGAAATCGCTTTTTATTCAAGTGAAAAGATCAAATTTACATTTTTCATCAATCTTTCTTTGAAAATATGCATTTTCTTTTTATCAAACGAATAAAAATGAGTTTATCTTTTATGTATTTGCTTTGTTCATCTCTTTCCAGTTCCAAAAACAAGACCTTAACTTTGATACGTCTAGTTTAGCATTAAAGCAGGCGCATTTCAAGAATCATAAATTAAGAGAAGGAAGTGGGTTTATCTATCTATTTTAAACAAGTTTATCTTTGCTTACCCTCTCTTGTTGACAAATAATTTTCATTACTTTAGGAATACAATTACTAATCTCCGTTGGCAAAACCACATACTGTTCTTGAGCTAGTTCTTGGGAAATAGCTGAATGAAGATGGGTCGCTACCGTCACACATTCGTAGAGACTGGCCTGTCGGAATTGGCCTGCAAATCCTGCAATCATTCCAGCGATAGTATCTCCCATTCCCCCAGTCGCCTGATAGGGACCACCAACCTGTAACTGGTAATAATCAGATTGGCTAGCTTGCCAAATACGAGTAGCCGGACCTTTCTCCACCAAAATTGTTCCTTGAGGAAATGAAGTCAGGGCACTAGCTGTTGCATCTTCCTTTTGCTTTTCAATAGCAATACCAGACAGCTTTTCCCATTCTTTTTGGTGGGGAGTTAGGATAAGCTGGTTAGACGGAAACGACAAACTTGTCCTAGCAAGAATGGTCAGGGCACCACCATCTACAATCAAAATCTGATTCTGTTTTAAGCTAGCAAAGACCTGTTTGACTAGATCTTCTCCAAAAGCATCGTCTCCTAAACCAGGTCCCAGCAAGACAACTTCTGCCTTCTCCAACTGCTCTTTTAACAATTGCTTGTCTTGAAGAGAAAATGCCATAGCCTCAGGTAAATGGCTGTGCAGAGCTGGAATATTTTCCCTGTCCGTTCCAACGGTCACCAATCCTGCACCGCTTTTTACAGCTGCCAAAGCAGCCATGATGATGGCACCTCCATAAGGATAAGTACCACCAAGCAGCAGTAGACGACCGTAGTCTCCTTTATGACTTGTACGAGAACGTTCAATAATAACTTTTTCTAGTAAAGTTTGATCAATCACTTTCATCCTTTTTTCCTCTCGCTTTTATTATACAACAAAAAGGAGGCGCAGACCTCCTTTTCTACTATTTTCCCTTAAATTCCGTAAAAGTTTGTAAGATTTTGTCTGCTACTGTCGGAGAAGGAGCTCCCTTTATCTTTAGCGTTTCATCTGCATATGGAGTAAGGCCAGCGAAATCTCCAATCTGGACAGAATAGAGAGACGTTTTAAACAGTTCAATATCGTTTTGGTCATTTCCAAAAGCAATGAAGTTCTCCCCACATAACTTTTCAACAGTTGTCGCCTTATGAGTATCCAAGGGGTTGACATAAAGACACTTTTCATGCGTATGATAAGACAGATGGGCTAGCTCCAGTCTTTCTAACTGACCAAGCAGATCATCAAGTAAATCCTCATGGTCACCCATATAAACGACTACCTTAATCGGAGTCCCTAAGTCCTCGAGTTTCTGATGACGAGCTACCTTTAGGGGATCCACACTGGAGAAAAATGGAATCTTCTCTAGAATCTGACCACTATAGTCAAAGCAATCATCTACAAAGAAAGGAAGATTATAGGTCTGGCAATAATCCACTAAAGCCTGATAAATCCTAGCATCGAGATTCATTTCATAGATAGCTTTTCCTAGATAATAGGCTACACCACCATTCAAACCTATGACCAAGCGCTGACTAAGCTCGGAACCTAATAAGCCTAAACAATCCCGATAAGAGCGTGCTGAGGCAAATACAACCTCATGTCCATAATCTTCAGCCTTTAAAAGAACCTGCCTAATCTCTTCATCTATGGTCATATAGTCAAAAGACAGCGTCCCATCCAAATCAAATACGAATTTCATTTTCCTAGTCCTTGTCCAATGTCCGAAGTGCTGCCTGATAAGTTTGCTCCATTAGCATGGTAATGGTCATAGGGCCTACACCTCCAGGAACTGGTGTGATGTGGCTAGCAAGTGGGGCAACTGCCTCATAGTCAACATCTCCACAGAGCTTCCCATTTTCATCGCGGTTCATACCGACATCAATGACAACCGCACCTGGTTTGACAAAGTCAGCAGTCACAAACTTAGCACGACCGATTGCGACCACCAGAATATCTGCTTTAGCAGCCACCTTGGC
This sequence comes from Streptococcus sp. 1055, assembly GCF_013276815.1. Lineage (NCBI taxonomy): Bacteria > Bacillati > Bacillota > Bacilli > Lactobacillales > Streptococcaceae > Streptococcus > Streptococcus sp. 1055. Next base: position 57,935 of record NZ_VMLT01000111.1, read on the forward strand.
AAGATTATGGGTGCGTGAATGGGTCAAGGTTACTGTTGCATTCTTGGACAAAAGAAGCTGGGCCATGGGTTTTCCAACAATGTTTGAACGACCGATGACGACCGCATTTTTACCTTCCAAATCAATCCCATATTCATGGAACATTTCCATAATCCCTGCAGGTGTTGATGGAATCATGACTGGATGACCAGACCAGAGACGCCCCATGTTTAAGGGATGGAACCCATCCACATCCTTTTCTGGATCAATAGACAATAGAACCGCCTCTTCATCGATATGTTTTGGTAATGGCAACTGAACCAAAATCCCATGCCAAGCTGGATCCTGATTGTATTTAGCAATCAGGTCTAACAATTCCTCTTGAGTAATGGTCTCTGGAACTCGCACTACTTCGCTACGGAAACCAGCCGCAAGAGCTGACCTCTCCTTGTTGCGAACGTAGACTTGGCTGGCTGGATTATCCCCAACCAAAATCACTACCAAACCAGGTACTAGACCTGTTTCTTCCTTTAATTTTGCAGTCTTTTCAGCCAATTGCCCCTGCAATTTGACCGCTAAAGCTTTCCCATCAATGATCTGTGTCATATCAATTCTCTTTTCTTTCAAATATCTTCCATTATAGCAAAAACTGCCTGCACCCCCTAACACTTATTTCCTAGGCTATCCTATAGTTTCAAACTATAAGAAAAAGCTCTGGTTGAGCTTTTCACTAATCTTGTCTTGAAATTTTAAAATAGATTATAAAACCTTACTCAAGAAGTCTTTAGTCCGTTGTTCTTGGGTTTGTTCAAAAATCTGTTCAGGTATTCCGTCTTCAACAACCACACCGTCTGCCATAAAGATGACATGATCTGCCACCTCACGGGCAAATCCCATTTCATGTGTTACGATAACCATGGTCATTCCTGATTTGGCTAGATCTTGCATAACAGCCAATACCTCACCCACCATTTCAGGATCCAAGGCTGAAGTTGGCTCGTCAAAGAATAAAACATCTGGTTCCATAGCCAACCCACGCGCGATAGCAATCCGTTGCTGCTGCCCACCTGACAAACTCTGTGGATAAGCGTCTGCCTTATCCGGCAAACCAACTTTTTCCAACAGCTCTTGAGCTCTCTTCTCAGCAACTGCCTTGCTTTCACCTTTGGTCTTGATAGGTGACAAGGTAATATTTTCCATCACAGTCATATTAGGAAAGAGATTAAATTGTTGGAAAACCATGCCCATCTTCTCACGCATGGCAAAGAGGTCATTCTTCTTGTCCGTAATATCGACTCCCTCAAAGATAACCTTTCCTTTAGTTGCTTCTTCCAACAAATTCATAGAGCGAAGCAAGGTAGATTTCCCGCTCCCTGAAGGACCGATGATAACGACAACTTCTCCTCTTTTAATCTCGAGGTTGATGCCCTTCAATACTTCATTCTTTCCAAAAGATTTATGTAAATTTTCAATTTTTATCAAGATTTCTGTCATTATTTCTTATCTCCTTGTCCCATATGTTTTTCAAAAGCTTTCAAGGCTACTGTCAGAATAGAGGTCATAATCAAGTAGTAAAATGCTGCAAATAAAAGTGGTGTTAAAGGTAGATAGGTTGTTGTAGAAACTGTTGTAGCCCCATTCCACAACTCCATGACCCCAATAGCTGATAAGAGGGAGCTGTCCTTGATAATGGTGATAAATTCGTTCCCCAATGCTGGCAAGATATTTTTGATTGCTTGTGGCAAAATCACATAACGCATCGCATTTTTAGGACGAATCCCTAAAGAATAGGCCGCCTCTAACTGCCCCTTAGGAACCGCATTAATCCCAGCACGAACAGTCTCAGAAACATAAGCACCACTGTTCATAGAAATAATCAAAATCCCTGGAATCAGACGAGAAAGATCAACACCCAAAATCCCAACCTGAATAGTCGGAGCATTGATGTGCATAAGAGCAAAGGTAATCATAATCTGAACCATCATCGGTGTCCCACGGAAAATCCAAACGTACAAGTTGGCCAGCCAAACAAGCGGTTTAAACTTTGAACGTTGCCCAAAAGCCAAGACAACCCCCAAAATGGTTCCCAAAATGACAACACAGATAGAAATAAGAACCGTCACAACAGCCCCATAGTTAAAATAAGGTAAATACTTAGGTAAAAAAGAAAAATTCATAGTCACACTGCTTTCTAAAATAGAATACTGTATGATTATAACGTATATTGAATTAAAATTCAAATCTTTTATCCAATTTATTTAAAAATCTTTAAACTAGCAGAATTAGCGAGAAATCTTAGTTTTTTTCTAGTCAAGTTGGCCTCCTTTATGGTAAAATAGTAACGATAAGAAATGAAGGAGAATCAAAATGGAATCACATTTGGTTAGAATCATCAACCGCCTTGAAGCAATGGCAAACGATGGCGGAAATTTAAAACGTAATTTTGAACGTGAAGGAGTTGTTGTTGCAGAAGTTGCGTACAGCCACGACGAAGAAAACGGCTCAATCTTTACCCTTCGTGACGTAGAAGCTCGCGAAACGTATACGTTTGATAGCATTGACTTAATTGCAATGGAGATTTACGAACTTCTCTACTAATCTAAAACAAGCTGGGATTGTCCCTGCATGTCTAACCAAAATCCTTTTTGTCTCACAAATAGGATTTTTTTATAGTCCAAATTCACAAAAATTTTCATTGTAACAACTTTTCAAAGCTGCAATCTTTTTACTTGCTTTACACCCCAATCCTGTTATAATGAGAGTATAGGAATTTGACTATTTTTGACCTTTAAACAGATCAGGATAAAGAAAGAAATGAGGTAGATGTATGCTTTGTCAAAACTGTAAAATCAACGACTCAACAATTCATCTTTACACCAATCTCAATGGAAAACAAAAACAAATTGACCTCTGTCAAAACTGCTACAAGATTATCAAAACAGATCCTAACAATAGCCTCTTCAAAGGTATGACGGATCTGAACAATCGTGACTTCGATCCCTTTGGTGATTTTTTCAATGACCTAAACAATTTCAGACCTTCTAGCAATACTCCTCCTATTCCCCCAACCCAATCAGGTGGAGGTTACGGTGGAAACGGCGGTTATGGTTCCCAAAATCGTGGTTCTGCTCAAACTCCACCAGCAAGCCAAGAAAAAGGCCTGCTGGAAGAATTTGGTATCAACGTAACTGAGATTGCCCGTCGTGGAGACATTGACCCCGTTATTGGGCGCGACAATGAGATTATCCGTGTCATCGAGATTCTCAATCGTAGAACCAAGAATAATCCTGTTCTTATCGGTGAACCGGGTGTCGGAAAAACGGCCGTTGTCGAAGGTCTAGCTCAGAAAATCGTTGATGGCGATGTTCCACATAAACTCCAAGGTAAACAAGTCATCCGTCTGGATGTGGTTAGCTTGGTGCAAGGAACGGGGATCCGTGGACAATTTGAAGAACGCATGCAAAAACTCATGGAAGAAATTCGCAAACGTGAGGACATCATCCTCTTTATCGATGAAATCCATGAAATTGTCGGTGCTGGTTCTGCGAGTGATGGTAATATGGACGCAGGAAATATCCTCAAGCCAGCCCTTGCTCGTGGGGAACTGCAACTGGTCGGCGCTACTACCCTCAATGAATACCGTATCATTGAAAAGGATGCTGCCCTCGAGCGTCGTATGCAGCCTGTCAAGGTTGATGAACCAACGGTGGAAGAAACAATCACTATCCTCAAAGGGATTCAAAAGAAATACGAAGACTACCACCACGTTCAATATACCGATGCTGCAATTGAAGCAGCTGCAACTCTTTCCAATCGTTACATCCAAGATCGCTTCTTACCTGACAAGGCCATTGACCTCCTAGATGAAGCTGGTTCTAAGATGAATTTGACCTTGAATTTTGTAGACCCTAAAGTCATTGATCAGCGCTTGATTGAGGCTGAAAATCTCAAGTCTCAAGCTACACGAGAAGAAGATTTTGAAAAAGCCGCCTACTTCCGTGACCAGATTGCCAAATATAAGGAAATGCAAAAGAAAAAGGTCACAGACCAGGATACTCCAATCATCAGTGAAAAAACCATTGAGCATATTATTGAGCAGAAAACCAACATCCCTGTTGGTGATTTAAAAGAGAAAGAACAATCTCAACTCATCCATCTAGCCGAAGATCTCAAGTCTCATATTATTGGCCAAGATGATGCAGTCGATAAGATTGCTAAGGCTATTCGCCGTAATCGTGTCGGTCTTGGTACGCCTAACCGTCCAATTGGAAGCTTCCTCTTTGTCGGACCAACTGGGGTCGGTAAGACAGAACTTTCCAAACAATTAGCTATCGAACTCTTTGGTTCTGCTGATAGTATGATTCGCTTTGATATGAGTGAATACATGGAAAAACACAGTGTGGCTAAGTTGGTCGGCGCTCCTCCAGGTTATGTTGGCTATGATGAGGCTGGTCAATTAACTGAAAAAGTTCGCCGCAATCCATATTCTCTCATCCTTCTCGATGAAGTGGAAAAAGCTCACCCAGATGTTATGCACATGTTTCTACAAGTCTTGGACGATGGTCGTTTGACAGATGGGCAAGGACGGACCGTTAGCTTCAAGGATGCCATCATTATCATGACCTCAAATGCAGGTACAGGTAAGTCTGAAGCCAACGTTGGATTTGGGGCTACTAGAGAAGGACGTACCAACTCTGTTCTCGGTGAACTCGGCAACTTCTTTAGCCCAGAGTTTATGAACCGTTTTGATGGCATTATCGAATTTAAGGCTCTCAGCAAGGATAATCTCCTTCAGATTGTCGAGCTCATGCTAGCAGATGTTAACAAGCGCCTCTCTAGCAACAACATTCATTTGGATGTAACTGACAAGGTCAAGGAAAAGCTGGTTGACCTAGGTTATGATCCAAAAATGGGAGCACGCCCACTTCGTCGGACTATTCAAGACTATATTGAGGACGCAATCACTGACTACTACCTTGAAAATCCAAGCGAAAAAGACCTCAAAGCAGTTCTGACTAGCAAGGGAAACATTCAAATTAAGTCTGCCAAAAAAGTTGAAGTAAAAACTTATGAAAAAGAAGTATAAATCCTATAGAAAAGGAGTAGAAAATGAAAATTTTCTGCTCTTTTTACTAAAATAACTATAAGTTCTTGACAGCTCTGCCTTTGTCCATTATGATAATAATAAAGATACTAGATAATGAGGAAAATGCAATGGCAAACCCAACTTTCGGAGAAAAAAAAGCAAATACAGACTATGTTGCACGCTATGGAGTGTATGCAGTTATCCCTGACGCTAAACAAAAACAAATTGTTCTTGTTCAAGCACCTAATGGCGCTTGGTTCCTACCAGGTGGCGAAATTGAAGCAGGTGAAAATCATCAGGAAGCCCTAAAGCGTGAATTGATTGAAGAGCTTGGTTTCACAGCTGAAATTGGTACCTATTATGGACAGGCTGATGAATACTTCTACTCTCGTCATCGTGATACCTACTACTACAATCCTGCCCACCTCTATGAAGCGACTTCTTTCAAAGAAGTGCAAAATCCACTAGAAGACTTTAATCATATTGCCTGGTTCCCTATTGACGAGGCTATCCAAAATCTTAAACGTGGTAGCCATAAATGGGCCATCCAATCTTGGAAAAAACAGCATAAGATTGACTAATACTCTTCGAAAATCTCTTCAAACCACGTCAGCGTCGCCTGACCGTAGATATGGTCACTGACTTCGTCAGTCTNNTTTCATTGAGTATAAATCAAGCGACTTTATTCAAAAAGTGCTATAATAGAATTAGAAAATCGGAGGAAATATTATGAAGCTTATCAATACGACAAACTCACACTCGCAACTTGTAAAAAATCAGCTAGAAAGTACCGATGCAACCCTTGTTGAGGTTTATTCTGCAGGGAATACAGATGTTATTTTTACCCAAGCGCCGCTTCACTATGAAATCCTCATCTCAAACAAACACCGTGCTATTCGTGAGCCTGAAATCGAAACCATTCAAGAATTTTTCTTGAAACGTAAAATTAATAAGGACTCTATTGATGAAGCCAATATCAAGACACTCTACTCAGAGAAATTAATTGGAATTTCAATCCCAATCCAGTGAGGAAATTGAGTAAAAACTCTACTTGAGCGAAAGTCCAATAAGTCTTCCCACAATAAAACGC
>NZ_VMLT01000112.1:0-1157 GCF_013276815.1 Streptococcus sp. 1055
GACTTGGGTAATCCTCCAATATTCAAATGGACCTTGTAGGACTTGAACCTACGACCACTCGGTTATGAGCCGAGAGCTCTAACCAGCTGAGCTAAAGGTCCGACAAGATCATTATAGCGGCGAAGGGGATCGAACCCCCGACCTCCCGGGTATGAACCGGACGCTCTAGCCAGCTGAGCTACACCGCCATGAATCGGGAAGACAGGATTCGAACCTGCGACACCTTGGTCCCAAACCAAGTACTCTACCAAGCTGAGCTACTTCCCGAGTTAAATAGAAAAATGCACCCTAGAGGAGTCGAACCTCTAACCGCCTGATTCGTAGTCAGGTACTCTATCCAGTTGAGCTAAGGGTGCTCATTAGTTTATGCCGAAGACCGGAATCGAACCGGTACGATCGTTACCAATCGCAGGATTTTAAGTCCTGTGCGTCTGCCAGTTCCGCCACCCCGGCCTCTCTAAGCGAACGACGGGATTCGAACCCGCGACCCCCACCTTGGCAAGGTGGTGTTCTACCACTGAACTACGTTCGCACTATTTTCTTCTATCTAAAAATGCCGGCTACATGACTTGAACACGCGACCCTCTGATTACAAATCAGATGCTCTACCAACTGAGCTAAGCCGGCTCATCTATTATATCTCAATGCGGGTTAAGGGACTTGAACCCCCACGCCGTTAAGCGCCAGATCCTAAATCTGGTGCGTCTGCCAATTCCGCCAAACCCGCATATATGACCCGTACTGGGCTCGAACCAGTGACCCATTGATTAAAAGTCAATTGCTCTACCAACTGAGCTAACGAGTCTAAAATAACTTGCGTTACCTTAAACGGTCCCGACGGGAATCGAACCCGCGATCTTCGCCGTGACAGGGCGACGTGATAACCGCTACACTACGGGACCTTTGGGAGTTAACGGGATCGAACCGCTGACCCTCTGCTTGTAAGGCAGATGCTCTCCCAGCTGAGCTAAACTCCCTAGAGCTAAGCGACTTCCCTATCTCACAGGGGGCAACCCCCAACTACTTCCGGCGTTCTAGGGCTTAACTTCTGTGTTCGGCATGGGTACAGGTGTATCTCCTAGGCTATCGTCACTTAACTCTGAGTAATACCTACTCAAAATTGAATATCTATTCAAACCAAGAAAACCGTTCGCTTT
>NZ_VMLT01000113.1:0-7451 GCF_013276815.1 Streptococcus sp. 1055
AGGTTGCTCAAAGCACAGCTTTAAGGTTGCAGATAAAACTGACGTGGTTTGAAAAGATTTTCGAAGAGTATGGCAAAGAAAAAAACGAATGAGACTCGCTTCCTAACACAGAAGCTATATCTCATTCGTCAAAATGATATTACAAAGTCTGATTTATCCATTCATTGAAACGTGAACGTGGTCATAGTGGTTTTCTGTCACGCTACCGCGGTCTGACATTGGGTTCCAAGTATTAGCTGGTCCATATTTACTATCGAATGGAGCATAGAAACGTTGTTTCCAGATGATGTAACTAATTCCTCGGCTGGCCATGTTTTGAATAGCGTATTCCGCAATCTTATCCCCTAGTTCTGAGCTTTCTGGCACCATAAAATCGATAGCCAAACCTTTTCCGTGATCTCCACTGTCCCCTGGACGGTAACCACTAAAGAATGTGATGCCAAACAAGTTGGCAACTTCTTCTTTAAAGGCAGCCGTTTGTGGTTGAAGGCCAGCATTTTCAGATTTCGCTACCGCAAGTCCAGCATAATCGGGCGCAGCTGGAGCTGCGTAAGTTGTTGAAACTATTTTCTTCTCTTCTGATTGATAAGTAGAAACTGTTGGTGTAGCTCCATTTGATGATGCTACTTCTTTTGCTTCTGAACTTGTTGCAGTTGTTTCGGTTCCTTTTTCTTCTACTGGCATTGTAGTTGCTTCCACTGCTGATTCAGCTTGAGGGCTTACTTGTTTTTCCTCTTTCTCAGCTGGAGTCATTGCCTGAGGAGTTGCTTCTTCAACTGGGCGAGTTGTTTCTGCTGTTTGCTCCCCTGGTCTAGAAGAGTCTGTAGATGGTTCCACTTCTTCTGCAGCAGTCACTGTCTCTGCAACTTCTGAATTTGATGCTACTTCTTTTGGAGCTTCTGCAATTGGTTGAGAAAGATCTGCAACTTGAACAGTTTGATCATCTACGGTTACTTGATTGGTTGTCAAATCTGCTGTCGCAGTTGTCACTTCTTCACTAGAGTCCGCTTGAGGAGTTTGGATTTCAACTTCTGTTACTTCTTCTGCTTCATTGACAGTCGTTGTCAAAACAGTTTCTGGGAAAATCAAGTCCATATTAGTGATTTTATTCAAATTCGCAAGAACTGTGACATCTACACCCAAGGCTTCTGCAATGGTGCTCAAGGTATCACCATACTGAATGGTGTAACTTCTTTTATTGTCCATTTTAGTCAAATCGTTTTGGATTTGCTCAACACTACGTGCAGTCCAAAGAACTTCTTCTGCTTGGGTTGCCAATACTGGGGCAAATGCCAAGGCTACCGTTGAGGCTAATAATATTCTTTTCTTCATTCTTTCAAATTCCTTTCAAATGAATACCTGTCTATCATAACACAAAAAGAGCAGAAAAAAAGCCCTCTCGGGCCTATTTAACAGAACTGTCTGTTCCTTGTAACAAACTCGGTTACTTGAAACAGTTTGTTAGGTCTCTGTCACAAAACTGACACAATCTTATCGTTCCCAATCCCCAAAAATGTAAGGAATATCTGCTAACCCTTGAATCCTGTGATTTCCTTCATAAGTCGACTCTAAAAAGTTGATACTTTGAATCCCACTATTCTGGGCAAATTCCACATCCAGAGTCCGATCCCCTATATAATAAGTAGTATCATGATTCAACTGATACTTGTCTATCAGATAGTTAGCCGCTTCTGGACTAGGTTTACGCGCAAAGCCATTCTGACTGGTTAAAATCTCTGTAAAATAAGATTCCAAACCCAAGTCTCTGAGAATGGTAAAAGCATTGTCCCCCTTATGAGTGTAAACAAACTGCTGAATTCCTGATTCGTCTGCCCAAGCTAGCACATCACGCGCACCTGGCATCAAAACTACTTGAGTATTCTTCTCAGCCAAACTCTGGGCACGCACCTGATTTAGCACTTCCACATCCAGATTTCTATCTTCTGCCACCCGCACAAGCAAATCTTGCACCGAATACTTGAGGATAAACTCTCTCACCTGCTCCTTATCATAAGGAATAGCAAACTGAGCAAAAGTTTCCTCAATTCCTGACAAAATCGCTTCGTAAGAGTCCAATAAAGTCCCGTCTAAATCCCAAATAAAAGCTGTTTTTTGCATTTCCTATCCTTTCAAGCTCATATAGCGCTGGTAACGATAGCGTAGAAATAACCAGCGAAAACCATTATCCAAGAGAGTCCCTGCCCAAATACCAGACAAGCCCCAACCAAAAACAATCCCCATCAGATACCCTGTTCCAATGCGGATACACCACATTCCTATACTTGTCGCATAGAAGGGAAGCCGAGCATTGCCCAAACCCTGCCAGACTGCTGTATAGATGACTGTTCCTATCGTCATAGGGATTCCAAGTAGTGAAAAAAGTGTCACTAGAACACTAGCCTCCACCGCTAGAGAATTAGTTGTATAGAGATGAGTTAGTGGTATACCCAAAGCATAGATACTGAAGGTCAAGGGCAACATGAGGACCAGAGAGAGCCAAAAGGTTTGCTTGCTCAAACTAGCGACTCTTTTCCAATCATCTTCTCCAACCGCTCGAGCCACTTGCATGACTGTTGCTGTAGCCACACCAAAGGCAGGCATATAGTTAAACTGGGTCAAAACTTCCCCGACTGCATTTCCAGCCACTGCCTCTGTCCCGAAAGACACAACCAAGGCAATGATTACTACATCTCCAGCCCGCATCATAAGTCGCTCTCCAGCTGCTGGTATTGCCAAAGTCAGTAAGTCTTTATCCAGTCCAAAAGTTGGCCTCGCATAAGGAAGTTTTAATTGTAACCACAAAATCACAAGACCGACCAAACGAGACAGAATAGTCCCCCAAGCAACACCAGCTATTCCCATATCTAGAACAAAAATAGCTAGACTGGAAAAGAGAATATTCAAGGCATTGGATAAAAAACTAACATAGAGGGGCAGACGTGGATTATGCGTTGCACGAATCAAGGCTCCCAGACTAGTCATCAACCCCAAGAGCACAATCGACCCTCCTACCAAAGATAGGTAGAGTCCACCACTCTCAGCTACATCTCTCTCCGTCCCCAAAAGTCCTATCATCTCTTTCCCAGCGAAGATGGACAAAGCTCCTAAAAGGAAACTTAATAGTAAGGTAATCTTCAAGGCCTCAGTCACATGATAGGCTAGCTTAGACTGATCCTTCTGCCCCAAACTTTTTGAAATAACACTGGAAATAGCAGCTCCCAGAGCGATGAAAATCGCCTGATAAATCGTAATAATATTACCAGCTACTGATACACCCGAAATAGCTATCAAGCCCAAGTGGGCTACCAGATAACTGTCCACCATCCCCATGAGCATCTGCAAAAAGTTTTCGCCCATAGCTGGCAAGGCAATATTAAGAATGTCTTTATTTTTCTTAAACAATCCTTCCTCCTGATGAAAAGAAACTCAGTTGGTTTCCCAACCGAGTTTACTCCCTCTGTCTTAAAGTCCTAGATAAGCCTCAACCGCTGCTTGCATATCAGTAGCTGCCACTGTTGTCTTGTGACGAACAGGAGCTGTTTCAAGGCCATCAACTGCTGGTGGCACTGCAACGCCTGAGATTTCATGTAATTGAGCCAAGGCTTCAAAGTCAGTCAAGCCAACTTTCCCAGTTACAGCTTCTACTGCAACCACTGGGAACTTGTAGGGACTAGCTGTTGATGCAATCACTGTCTTAGTCGCATCGCCAGTAGCAGCTTGGTATTTCTTATAAACTGCTGAGGCAACCGCTGTATGTGGATCCTCGATATAAGAATCTGACTCATAAACACGCTTGATTTCTGCTGCCGTTTCTTCCTCAGTCGCATATTCAGCTGCAAAGAGGTCCAAAATCTCTGCATCAAAATTAGTCAACTCATATTGACCTTGGCTATTCAAAGCATTCATGAGTTCAGCTGTCTTAACCGCATCATTTCCCAAAAGATGGAAAATCAAGCGCTCCAAGTTTGAAGACACCAAAATATCCATAGATGGACTAGTTGTTACCTTAAACTCACGTTTCTTATCGTAAACACGTGTCTTGAAAAAGTCTGTCAAAACATTGTTGTCATTTGAAGCACAGATTAGTTTGCCAACTGGGAGGCCGATTTGTTTGGCATAAAAGGCAGCCAAGATATTTCCAAAGTTTCCTGTTGGTACCGTGAAGTTGACCTTATCACCAGCCTCAATCTCACCAGTCTTGACCAACTGAGCATAGGCATAAACATAATAAACAATCTGTGGTACCAGACGACCAATGTTCATAGAGTTAGCAGATGAAAATTGCAACTTGTTGGCCGCTAATTTTTCACGAAGAGCCACATCATTGAACATATGCTTCACATTTGTTTGCGCATCGTCAAAGTTACCATCAATAGCGATAACATGAGTATTGTCACCAGTCTGAGTGGTCATTTGCAACTCTTGAACCTTGCTGACACCATCCTTTGGATAAAAGACGATAATTTCAGTACCAGGCACATCCGCAAACCCCGCCATAGCAGCTTTCCCCGTGTCACCAGATGTCGCTGTTAAGATGACAATCTTGTTCACCAAACCATGCTTCTTAGCAGCTGTTGTCATAAAGTATGGCAAAATAGACAAGGCCATATCCTTAAAGGCAATCGTTGATCCATGGAACAGTTCCAAATTGTATTGACCGTCTAATTTCACCAAAGGCGCTATAGCTGGAGTATCAAATTTACTATCGTAGGCATTGTTGATACAGTAGTCCAACTCTTCAGCTGTAAAGTCATCTAAAAATGCTGACAAAACAATCTTAGCAACTTCCTGATAAGAAGCAGCTTTCAATTTGTCAAAGTCCAAATCTACCTTTGGATAAGTAACCGGTGTAAACAAACCGCCGTCCGTCGCCAAACCTTGCAAAATAGCTTGGCTAGCAGTTACTGTATTGTTGGCATCACGCGTTGATTGATAAACTAATGTCATTACTCTCTATCCTTTATCTATAGTCTCTTCCATTATATCATGATTTTTCAGAAAATTCTCCCTTTAGTAAGAGAAATTATAGGCTCAATTCTTCTTTCAAAGGCTGTAGGTAGGTCATTTCTTTCTTATTTCTCATCTTCAGTCCTTCCTCGGCTAGCAGGAGTAAGTCTTTGGAAAATCCAATAATCGCAGTTTCTTCCTGATCTGTAAGCTTTTTCTTAGAAAATTGTCGTCTTAAAAATTTATAATTTCGCCCAAATTCTTTAAAGAAAGGTGCTGTTTCTAAGTAAGCTTCTAACTTATCTAAATTAACTAATAATCCCAAGTGAAAGGCAGCAGAAGCGAAGGTTTTATCTAGAGGCTGAGTACACACACTACGAAACTCAACTGTTCCTCGAGTCGTTAAGTCTTGGTACTGGTAACTACGATGAGTTTCAAAATCCTTCTCTTGAGGGTAAATAAGAATCTCATCCCCATTAAGAGCATATGCTTGGATTTCAGATGTAGCCAAATAGTCCCTAGCCTGAATGGGATAAAAATAATAGGTTTGTCCATCACGTTCCGCAGTAAAAATCGCAGAATGATCGAGATAGTCAAAAAAATCATCTTCATCATCAAAAAGTCTAGTATTAACCCCAACATTCTCTGGATAGATGCCATGCATCGATTCTTCCCAGAAGATGTCCCTTGAAATTTTTGTATCCCAATCCGCACCTGTAAACTCAGAATTGGCAAATAAATAAGCCTTAACTGTTTCAATTTGGGTAAAAGCATTAATCACCCGTAAGTAGTTGGATTTTGAAATATCCAGCTGAACCTGACTCCCACAGATAAAAGCACCATATTCAGGGAAATAATGTAAATCTGATTTAGTAATATTTCTACTCAAATTCAAATAATCCATCAACATTTGATAGCGTGGATAAGCCACTGGATAATTCTCATTTTTATCCCAGTTAGGATGAATTCCACAGCCAACGATAGCATGATTGGATTCAGCTAACTTTCTCTGAATTACATCCATATAATTATTAAAACGATTTTCGACATCTTGAATTGTTTCAGCCTTACCAAATGCAAACTCAATCGTTGTATAGGAAACTTCAAATAAAATAGCATCCTGACTTATCGGATCTACTAACTGGATCAGATTGCCAAAATCATCTACCTTTTCGACAGTAAAATCAAAAGAAGAAACTAAATATCGGAATAAGTACTTGATAACTTCAACATCTGTAGCATCCCCTTCCAAGTTTACAACAGGATATTCCAGCTCAATCCCGACAAACAATTCAGGATTTTCTTTAATATTTTTCAAATACCGATGTTTTAATAAATCGATAGAACGAGACATACTTCCCTACACTTTCATAATCTAAATAAAATTTGGATAAGTATTATTATAGCAAAAATAATATAAAAAAGGAACGAAGACTTACAACGTTCCTTATCGCTATACTATACCGGCGGCCGGGGTCGAACCGGCACGTCCTTGCGGACACTGGATTTTGAGTCCAGCGCGTCTGCCAATTCCGCCACGCCGGCAAATAGTAACTGGGGTAGCTGGATTCGAACCAACGCATGAGGGAGTCAAAGTCCCTTGCCTTACCGCTTGGCTATACCCCAATAATATAAAATAGGCGAGTGATGGGGATCGAACCCACGCATGCCAGAGCCACAATCTGGTGTGTTAACCACTTCACCACACCCGCCATAATTTTATTAACACGGGCAGTAGGAATTGAACCCACACTGAAGGTTTTGGAGACCTTAGTTCTACCTTTAAACTATGCCCGTAAAATGGAAGGGGAGGGATTCGAACCCCCGAACCCGAAGGAGCGGATTTACAGTCCGCCGCGTTTAGCCTCTTCGCTACCCTTCCAAAATATATAAATGGCGCGAGACGGAATCGAACCGCCGACACATGGAGCTTCAATCCATTGCTCTACCAACTGAGCTACCGAGCCTTATTGCGGGAGCAGGATTTGAACCTACGACCTTCGGGTTATGAGCCCGACGAGCTACCGAGCTGCTCCATCCCGCGTTAATATAAAAGGAGGATGTGGGATTCGAACCCACGCACGCTTTTACACGCCTGACGGTTTTCAAGACCGTTCCCTTCAGCCGGACTTGGGTAATCCTCCAAAATAGTTTATACGGGAACAAACCCGTGTCCTCTTAGTGAAAAGATAATGTTTCAATTCTCTAGTAATGGACTAAACACTATGGGCACGAGTGGACTCGAACCACCGACCTCACGCTTATCAGGCGTGCGCTCTAACCACCTGAGCTACGCGCCCAAGTTAAAACTTGGTACAAAGAACAAAGTTCAAAGCGGGTGACGAGAATCGAACTCGCGACAACAGCTTGGAAGGCTGTAGTTTTACCACTAAACTACACCCGCTAAAATGGGAGTTAACGGGATCGAACCGCTGACCCTCTGCTTGTAAGGCAGATGCTCTCCCAGCTGAGCTAAACTCCCTAGAGCTAAGCGACTTCCCTAT